>NZ_JBEZBE010000024.1:0-135681 GCF_040646935.1 Streptomyces sp. NPDC044984 | reverse complement strand
TGCTCGGTGAACGCGGCCTGGTTGACGTGGTGGCCGCCCTCGACGACCTGGCCGTCCCGGGCTTCCAGGAGGCGGCCGGCCGCCTCCTGGAAGCCGTCCCCCGACGGGAATCCCCTCCTCGGTTCCGGGCGATGCCGGCAGCGGCCGCGTCGAAGCGGCTGCTCCGCCCGGGCACCGTGCCGAGGTCGACGAGGGCTTTCCCGGACAGGCGCTCGCGGTGGGCCGGGGCCGGGCGACAAGCTGGACGGGCCGGACATCGTGCTGCCGGTCGTTCGTCTTCACCCTGCACGTGGGTCCAGGGGGTCCGTGCGTCCCGCTTTCATCCGCCCACCGTGGCGTAGAGCAGTCCCAGGACCACCAGGGCCGTCCCGATCAGACGGAAGGCGAGCGTGTTGGACGCCTCGAACCGACCGCTGGACCGTCCGCTGAGCGTGTTCGCCACGCGCGGGCCCACGAGAGCCAGGGCCAGCCCGAACGAGGCGATGAGAACACCCACGACCATGGTCATACCGGCATCTCCTCACTGTCAGCGGTGGAGGCCTCTCCGTCGGAGAGGCCTCCACCCGTGTGTTCGGCCGGTCAGCGGCGCCGCTTGGCGTACATGACGCCGACGAAGATCATGGCTGCGACGAACAAGCCGATGGCCAGGTAGGGAGACCACGAGGGCCCGTCGGGTCGGTCATTGGCGACGTGGATCAGAGCGAGCATGCATGGTCTCCCAACAGGTCAGAAGGTGTACTTGGCGGTACCCGAGCACTTGCCGGTGCTGCCGCCCGTGCCCACGCCCTCACTGCCGTCGGTGGCCACGGACGCTTCGACCGGTCCGAAACCGCAAGCCACCTCACCGGTCCACCCCTGGTCGGCTGATCCCGACGCGAGACTCGCGTCGACGCTGCCGCCGGGGGTGCCGACGCCGGCACTGACGTAGGAGTGGAGGCTGCCGTCCTCGTTGACGCTCACACCGGCACCACCGCAGATCCAGAAGCAGGCTTCGCCACCGATGTCGAACGAGAGCAGGCCGTGGGGGTCGATGCGGTTGACGGGGTCGCCTTCGGCGTAGAGGTAGGGGTTCTCCTCCTGGCCGGAGGGGTCGGGGCTGGTGAAGCGGCCGATGTTCGGGTCGTAGTAGCGGGCGGAGAAGTGGTACAGGCCGGTCGGGTCCTGGTAGCCGCCGGCGAACCGGTACGGCTGGGGGATCTTCTCGGTGGTGGTGGTGCTCCGCCCGACGCCGCGGGGGCTGTAGGCGTAGGTGTTGACCTTGGTGCCGGTCTCATCGGCGAGCGCGACGACGGAGCCGATCGCGTCGGTGAGGTAGTAGGACGACTTTCCCCCGGTCGTCATGGAATTCAACGTGCCCCGGGTTCCCGGTTGAATCCCATGTCCACGCCGGCGGTCGTCCTGGCGGACAGGCCGAGCGGGCCGTTGTGGAAGAAGGTGTCGCCCAGCTTGATGCGCTCGCTCTGGTCGGTCGAGCCGTACTGGCCGACGTAGGTCCTGCCGCCGACCGTGATCGACGTCATCTGGCTGTGGTCGGACCAGGTTTCACCGGTGCGGGTGCCTTCGGGTGTGGAGGCTCCGGCGGTCTCGTTGCCGGCCGTGTCGTAGGACCAGTCGGTGCTGCTGCCGTTCTTGGCGGTGATCTGCTGGGCGTCGTTGACGGTGTAGGTGGTGCCGCGCGGGCACCCCTGCTCCACGCCCTGGGAGGTGAGGTTGCCGGCCTGGTCGTAGCAGTACTGCCAGGAGGAGTTCAACGTGGTGCCCTTCTCCTCCTTGGCGTAGGAGAAGCGGCCGGCGCCGTCGTAGGTGTAGGTGGTCTTCAGGCCGGTGACCGCGTCGGTGCCGGTGCGGATCTTGGCGCCGTCCGTGCCCGCGTTCGCGTACGAGTAGGTGAGGTCGACCAGGGTGCCCTTGGGCGACGTCGCCTTGATCTTCTCCGGGCGGCTGGACCTGTCCGGGGTGACCTCCTGGACGGTGCCGCCGGGGTAGGTGGTCGTGGTGCGGAAGTCGTTGGCGTTGTACTCGTACGTCGTGGTCCTGCCGGTGGGGTCCTTCAGCCCGGTGAGCTTGTTGACCTCGTTCCAGGTGTAGTCCGTGACGCCGGCCGGGTCCTCGTAGGTGTCGACGTTGCCGGCCGGGGTGTAGGTGAGCTTGGTCTGCGAGCCGTTCTGCAGCGTGCGGACGGTCTCCCTGGACAGCGGGTCGAACTCGTACTTGGTCACGCCGGTGCCGTCGTCGCGCTGGCGCAGGTTGCCGTCGCCGTCGTAGTGGTAGCGCACCGTGGCGCCGGGGGAGGAGACCAGGACGACGCGGTCACGGTTGTCGTACGTGTAGACGGTCTTGATGCCGCGGCCGTCGGTGACCGTCTCCGGGCGGCCGAGCGCGTCGTAGGTGTAGGTGGTGTCGCCCAGCGGGGCGGGCGGGTCGACCTTGGACAGGTTGCCCTTGGCGTCGTAGTCGAACGACGTGGACACCGACTTGGTGGCCGACATGGTCGTGGTGACCTTGCAGACCTGGCCCTCGAAACCGTCACAGGTCGGGGTGGCCGGGTTGCGGTCGAAGGTCTGCTTGCCACCGCCGGTGCCGGTGACGGCGACGGACTTGGTGTTGCCCGCGGTGTCGTAGGTGTAGTCGGTCTTCTCCCCGTCGGCGCTGGTGAACGATCCGGGCAGGTCCGCGCCGGCGATCGTCTGATACCCGGTCAGCGTCGCGGTCGCGCCGGTGGGCAGCGCGGCCGAGGTGGGGTTGTTGCGGGAGTCCCAGCCGTAGGTGGTGACGTTTCCCGCGCCGCCGCCCACGCCCATGGCGTCCTCGGCGGTGTCGATGTTGTGGTTGGCGTCGAACGTCCGCTTGCGCGTGTGGTTCAGCCCCTCAACCACCACACCGAACGGGCAGAACGAACGGTTCTGCCACCGGTCGTGAGGGATACCTTGACCGAAAGCCGTTGAGCTGTACTTTCGTCATGAAGCCCCAGGTCAGTGCCTGCGGTCTTCCGGCCGGGGACGGCACCTCCGAGCGGATGCCCCGGTCCGGGCCGTGGGTCGACGGGCTTTCGGCGGCCCTCCCGCACCGGGGCGCGTCGTCGGGGCGTTGCGGCGGTGCCGGTCGGCAGGACAGGGGGCGGACCCGGGCGGGAAGGTGGCCGTCGACGGTGCCGGGGGGTGGAGTGCGCGCAGCTTGGTGAGGACCGCGTCCGTGTCGGCGAAGGCCGGCTGCTCGACGAAGCGGTGCTCCTCGCGGTCGTGGCCGCACCGGAGCCCTGCCGCAGGCAGAGCGCCCGCTTCCGTCACTCGCCCGGGCCGGCCCGCGGCTCCCCGCCGGGTCAGGGCACCACGCGCAGGTGGGCCGGCCAGCCGATGCGGTCGAGGAGGCGGAACATCGCCTCGATGTCCGTCGGGTTCAGCTTCACGCAGCCGTTGGACGCGTAGTCGCCCGGGCCGTCCCAGCGCCGGGCCTCGGACGTGCCCTCGCTGCCGTCGCGGTTCGTCTCGGAGTGGATGAAGATCTCCGTGCGCGTCACGGTGCCCCGGGAGCACGTCATGTCCTGGAGGTGGACGGCGTGCCCCTTGATGAGGTCGCCGTCGTAGGTGCGGGTCCTGGACCGGATCCGCCAGTCGCCGTCCGGGATCCAGCCCTGGGCGCGGGCGCAGTCGTCCTGGCCGCCGAGACCCGATCCGGCCCGGTAGGCGGCCCGGAGCTTCCCGTCCCGGTGGACCGAGAGCGTCGAGTCGGTGGGGTCGTCCGGGTTCTTGTCGAGGACCAGGGTGGTCGTCGGCGCCGGCGCTCCGGACTCGGCTCCGGCGGGGTCGCCCGTGAGGACGGCCGGGGTGAGGGTCAGGGCGGTCATCACCGCCCACGCCGTGATGAGGTCGCGCAGGGAACCCTTGTCCGCGTTCACGTGGCTGCCCCGTTCCTCGTTCTTTCCTCGCGGTCGGCTCCGCCGGTCGTACCGGCAGGGGGTGCGCACCCGCCCGGACTCCCCGTCGGGCGGGTGCGCACCTCGGACGTTCCGGGGCGGGTGTCACGGCCCGCCCCGGAACGGGGTTCAGGCGATGGCCAGGCGCACCTGGGCCTCGTTCGTCCCGGCGAAGGTGAAGTCGAACTGCTCGCGGACCCCGGAGCCGCAGGCCTGCTTCGTGTGGTACTCGCCGTTGCCGCCGACGATGCGGACCAGGGCGCACTTGCCGTCCATACGGGTGTCCTCGAGCCAGCCGGACACCCGCACGGAGCCGCCCGAGCAGCTCAGGGACCAGCTGGCGATCGCGCCGTCGATCTTCGGGGACGCCGTGGACGGGCAGGCGGCGGCGCTCGCCGTGCCGGCGGTGCCGACGGCCAGCCCACCGGCGAGGACGATCGTCGACAGCGCGGACATGACGGACTTGCGGACAGCGGACATGGAGGTACTCCTTCGGATTCGGATGGAGAGTGGTCGGGAAGCGCACCGGCGTCACGCCCCGGGCACGTCGTCCGCCGACGAGGGCGGGGTGGATCGGCCGGGGAGCACCGGGCACTGCATCCAGACTGACCGCGGGAGCGGGGTGCGGGAAGACATTTCCGGGGGTCTGCACAGGCGCATCCATGCAGGCTCGGTGCAGCCTGAGGGAAGGGGGTCTGACCTGTGGTTATGCCTGCTGGGGAAGAGAGTCGCGCATCATGCGGCACGGGGGCGGGCGGCGTGCATGCGGGCCGTCCGCCCCCCGTGCGGGCGTCTCACGCGGGCGGCCGGGACGGTCCGCTCACGCCGGCGTGGAGGGCAGCGGGCTCGTGGACCTCTGGTAGGCGGGGGCGCCGGCCGGCGGGCGCTGGTGCACCAGCAGGGCCAGCCAGGTGTCGACGTCCGCCCCGCCGTTCGGCCGCAGGCCGTGGCTGCTCTGGAAGAACCTCAGGTCCTCGGCGGTCGCCGCGGTGAACTCCCCCGAGACCTCCGTGCCGCCCTGGCCCGCGTTGTGCAGGAGCTCCTGGAGGGCCAAGACCGCGTGCCCGTCGGCTCCGCGCCCGAGGGGGACCACCAGTTCGGGCCAGGTGTCCTTGCCCACCTTGCCGTCGGACGGCAGGTTGTTCCTGCGCTGGAAGTCCATGACGGCGTCCCGGGTCTCGGCGCCGAAGAACCCGTCCGCCTTCACCTCGTAGCCGTGCGCCCTCAGCAGGTGCTGCAGGGCGCGGCCGCGGGTGAACTGGTCCTCCTTCCGCTGCATCAGCAGCGGCCACTCCAGTGGCGCGCCGCTCGCCGGAACGGAGCCGGCCGCCACACCGTCGGCCGCGGACCGGGGACGGGGGGCGTACTGGTCACGCACGACCGCCCCGGCGGCGAAGGCCAGCACCACCACCGCGGCCACCAGTGTCGGCCGCGCCCACCAGGACCGGGATCGAAGCCGGGACCGCCCCGGCCGTTCCGAGGCGCCGGGCCCGCCCGTGCCGCCCGCGGCATCGGCTGCTTCGGCCGCTTCGGCCGCGCCGGCGGGCTCCGGGCCGTTGACGGCGGCCACTTGGCCGCGGTTCTCCTCCAGCACCGCCCGGCACAGCTCCCGTGCCCGTTCCAGCTCCGCCGCCGGGGCGCGCAGGTGGGCGTGCAGCGCCTCCACCACCCTCGGCGGAGCGGTCGAGGCGTGCTTCGGGTTGAGGTAGCGCGAGAGCGTCGTCTGGTCGATGCCCAGGCGCGAGGCCAGTGCCTGCTGTGTGGGCCGGGTGCCGCCGGACGCGCTCCCGGCCTCCTCCCACCAGCGTCGCAGCAGCCGCGCCAGCCGCTCCCCCGGTCGTTGCCCCCGGTCCTGGCCCTCCGGCTCGTGCGCCATGTGTCCCTCCCCGTCGTCTCGCGGAACGGCCGGGCGTCCACACCGCCTGCATCGCTGCATAACAGCAGGTCGATCGCGTGCATGGCGGTAAGCGCGGCGCATCGGCCCACAGCAGCGCAGAGCGTAGTGACGCCGGGCGGAGGGTCCGGCACCTCCGCCGCGGGCCGTCCGCGCCTCCGCGTGACCACCGGACGTTCCGCGGCACCGCGACAGGGCTGCCCACGGCCCCTACGGGGGAACCGCGCCGAACACCGGCGCGGGAAGCACGCGTTCACCCGGACGAGCGCCGATGCGGCACACGTCGCTCACCCACAGGAAGGACGGCCGGCCGGGCCCGGCCCTCGATGTCGAGCGCCGTTCCGTACGGCCGGTTCGCCTTCAGCCGGACGTCACCCGGCTGAAGGCGAACCGGCCGTCCCGGAACGCCTCCGCGTCCTCGGGGCGGTCACCAGCAGGGGCTGCCGTCGTCCTCACGCCAGGCGATGTCCGTGACGTACATGGGCATCGTGAAGTAGCTGCCGTGGTTGCTGGAGACGCACGCCGTCTGGGGCCCCTGCTCCTCGTGTCCGGCGATGACGTACGTCATCGTGACGTCCTGGGACGTCCTGTTGTAGAAGATGTGGCCGAGAGCGCTGCCCGACCATTCACCGCCGGTCACCAGCGACGGCGGCATGTCCGTGTCGCCGTACCAGAACTCGGGCCAGACGCAGAACGTACCCGTCTGGCAGTTCCCGGGAGACCACGCCGACGCGCTGGGCGCGGCTGCCATGACACCGAGGAAAGCCGCGGGTATCGCCGCGAGGACGAGGGACTTCACACGCATGAAGGACTCCGATCTCAGGACGTCACCCGCATGCTCACAACGAACATGTTGAAAGGTCAAGTGTTGCTTTCCGGCCTCTCCTGGCCGGTTCGAAGCCGGTTCGAAGCCGGTTCGACGCGGTTCCGCCGGCCGGCACGAGCACCGGGGTCCGCCTCGATCCGCCTCCGTCGGCCGGGCGCGTGGTCCGGTCGGGGCACAGGCCGGACTCCCGGCACGGGCCATGCCCCGCCCTGCCCTGCCCTGCCCTGCCCCTCGGATCGTCATCGCCTTCCGCAGACCCGGAGGAGCCCTACGTCACCGCCCCGGACAGCCGGTCGAGGCGCTCGCGGTGTTCCGGGAGCAGGTCGAGGCGGTCCGCGGCGAGGTTCTCCTCCAGGTGGTCGACGCGGGCGGTGCCGGGGATCGGGAGGACGACCGGTGAGCGGGCGAGGAGCCAGGCGAGGGCGACCTGGGTGGGGGTGGCGTCGAGTTCGGCCGCGACCGCGGTGACCTCCGGGCTCGCTCCCGAGTCGCCCCAGGCGACGGTGCGCCACGGCAGGAACGCGATGCCCGCCGCCTCGCAGGCGGCGAGGACGGGCTCGTGCTCGCGGTCGAGCAGGTTGTAGCGGTTCTGGACGCTCGCGATGTCGGTGATCCGGCGTGCCTCGTCGAGCTGGGCGGTGGTGACCTCGGACAGGCCGATCCTGCCGATCCTGCCCTCGGTCCGCAGGTCCCGCAGGGTGCCCACCTGGTCGGCGAGCGGTGTGTCGGGGTCGACGCGGTGCAGCTGGAGCAGTTCGATCCGTTCGACGCGCAGTCGGCGCAGGGCCTGTTCGACCTGGTCGCGCAGGACGGTCGGGCGGCCGTCGAGCTTCCACTCGCCGCCGGGGCCCGTCCGGGCGACGCCGACCTTGGTGGTGACCAACAGGCCCTCGGGGTAGGGGTGCAGGGCCTCGGCCAGGAGTTCCTCGTTGGCTCCCCCGCCGTACAGGTACGCGGTGTCGATCAGGGTGACGCCCAGTTCGACGGCCCGCCGGGCGACCGCGAGGGAGGTCTCGCGGGCCGGACCCGGTTCCGTGGGCAGGTGCATGGCCCCGAAGCCCAGCCGCCGTACGTGGAGATCCCCGCCGATGGGAAACGTCGTCGGTGTCATGTGGTGTCTTCTCCCCCTCGCCCGAGGGGGACGCTAGCAGCGCGACGTGCGAGCGGTGGGCTCGTTCGCCGGCCGGTCCACGACTTCGGTGAAGCAGGGCCGGCCGTCCACGTCGAGGTCCCGCACCGACGGCGAGACGTCCGGCACGGGCGCCGCGGCGTCGAGCAGGCGCCGGACCGTACCCGGCTCGTAGAGGTCGAGCCGGGCGCGGTCGGGGAGGCGCACGACCGTGCCCGCCTCGAAGTACGCGTTCGAAACGGCCCTGTCCGGGCCCGGGGCGAAGACCAAGGACAGCCGGCGTCGCGCGCCCTGCGCCGGCGCCTCCGGGAAGAGGGAGAGGGCCACCCGGCAAGTCGGGGTGGTCGGGTCCCGCCCGCTGACGGACCGTCCGGTGCCGGACGGTTCCGTCCACCACCAGGCGGCGGACACGTCGCTCGTTCCCCGTCGGGCCACAGGAGAGCGTTAACCTGATCGGGCGTACGGGGGCAACCGCGTGGGGGACCGCGGCGGTCAGCTCGACGAGTCTGAAGAGTCGGAAGAGTCGGAAGGGCCGCTTGCGTGTCGGACGCCGTGCCGCCGATCGTTCACCTCCACGAGGTGGTGGAGGGACTCGCGGAGAACCCCGCGCTGCCGCCCGAGCTCGTGCGCCGTCTCTTCGGCCACCGCAAGGGCTTCGGCCACGTGGCCAGGCGTGCGGACCTGACCGCCGACATGATCGCCGAGATCATCGCCCTCGACGACCACTGGCTCACCCATTCCCTCGCGCTCAACCGCGGCCTGCCGCACGCCTTCCGGATGACGCTCGCCGAACATCCGGATCCCTCGATACGGACGGCCGTGGTGGTCGGCGCGGACGGCGGCGCACCGCGCGAGCTGTTCGAGCGGCTGCTCGGCGACAGCGAGCCGCAGGTGCGGAAGCGGCTGGCGGAGAGCGACCGGATGCCGGAGGACCTGCGGGCCCGGCTGGCGACCGACCCGGATCCGGAGATCCGGGCGACACTCGCCCGGTGGTGGACGCGGGCGCCGGAAGCGGTGCGCCGGACCCTGCTGACGGACCCCGAGGACACGGTGCGGGCACACGCCTGCGCGACCTACTACGCGCGGCTCCCCCATCCCGTCCCGCCGGCCGACCTGCTCCCGGCGCTGCTGGCCGACCCGGTCACACGCGCCGGGGCGGTGCGCCACTGCGCGCTCGACGCCGACACCGCCCGCCGGCTGGCCGGTGACCCGGACCAGGCGGTGCGGGAGGAGCTCGCCGGGCATCCCGACCTCCCGCCGTCGCTGCGCGACGTCCTCGCCGAGGACTCCTGCCCGCAGGTCAGGCTCCGCGTCTTCGCCCGCCGGGACACCCCCGGGCCGGCCCGCTCCGCGATCCACGCACGGCTCCTGGCCGAGGCGCCCCCGCGGGACTGGCTCACCGATCCGCAGGCCGACCTGGACGACGACGCGCTCGAGCAGCAGATCATGAGCGAGACGGCGCGGCTGCAGCTGCGGACACTGCACCTGCCGTGGGTGACCGCGGATCCCCTGCCGTACGTGGACTCGCCCTACGCCTGCTTCCGCGTCTCGGCCGCGATGTCCGACTCCCTCCCCGCGCCGGTCGTGGCCCGGCTGCTCGACGACGAGGAGAGCAGCGTCCGTACGACCATGGCCCGGCACGCCCGGGACCGGATCGACGCGGCCACCGCCGAACGCATCGAGCGCACCTACCGTCCGGTGAAGAAGACCCGGTGGCGTCCGGCGGACGACTTCCCCCTCCCGGTGGACGTCCTGCGGCGTCTGGCCGGTGATCCCGACCCGAGGATGCGGGAGCTGGCGCCGCGCGACCCTGACCTGCCGGTGGAGCTCGTCCGTCGTCTGGCCGCCGACCCCGACCCCACGGTGCGCCGTGCGATCGCGACGCACCCCCGGCTTCCGGTCCACGACCTGACGCACCTGCTGGCCGACGCGTCGGAACCGGTCGCGGTCGCCGCCGCCGGCCATCCCGGGTTGCCGCCCGGACACATGCGCCGGCTCCTGGTCCTGGCGGGCCTGTGACCCGGTCGGACGACAGTGCCCTGTCCGGTGCCCCGGCGGGACCCGCCTACCCCTCGATGTCGAGCGCGGTGCCGTACAGCCGGTTCACCTTCAGCCGGATGACCACCCGGCGTTCGGCGACCAGTTGTTCCAGGAACGCGGTCTCGTCCTCGGGCCTCGCGGATTCCGGGATCATGTCGAGGAGTTCGCGACCGACCGCGTCACCGGGAGCCGTCGTGATGGCGGAGGTCTCGGCCTCGCCCTCGGCGACGGCGAACGACCACACGTCACCGCCCTGCACGTGCAGCGCCGCACGCGGGTCGTGCCGTAGGTGCTTGAGCTTGACGCGGTCGGCCGTGGTCGAGAAGCGGGCGATGCGGGCCTCGGGGTCCCAGCTGTACACCATGGTCGTCAGGTGGGGGTGGCCGCTGCGCTTGACGGTGGCGAGCGTGCCGAACCGCTGCGTGCCGAGCAGGGCGGAGAGGGCTTCGTCGGACAGGGGGCGGGGCGCGGGCCGATGAGTCATGACGTGTTCAACAGCCGTGGCGGTTCGGTCATTTCATGGACGCCGCGCATCCGGTGGTGGCCCGCCGGACGGCCCTCAGCCGCCGGCCGGGGGGCTGGGCTCGCGCCGCATCGCCCAGAGCGCCGGTCCGCCGCCCGGCAGCCGCAGCTCCTCGTGCACGGTGAAGCCGAAGTGCTCGTAGAAGGGGAGGTTGGACGGCTTGGAGGACTCCAGGCAGACCGGCAAGCCCGCGGCGTCCGCCTTGGCCAGCCCCGAACGCAGCAGGGCGGCGCCGTGTCCCTGACCCCGGGTGGCCGGGTCGGCGCCGATCACCGCCAGGTACCAGTGGGATCCCTTCGGCGCGTGCCCGGCCGCCGCCTCCACGGCGTCGCGGAACAGCGGAGCCCGGTCGCCGAGGATGTCCTGGAGCTCCTGGACGGTCTCCGCGTCCGGCACGGCCTTCGCCTGCCCCTCCGGCGGCACCCAGAAGGCGGCCGCGCCCTCGGTGCGCTCGCACACGCCGTGCTTGGCGTACTGCCGGGTGAAGAGTGTGGTGAAGTAACGGCCCAACGCGGCCTCGCGAGAGGAGTCGTCGGGGAAGAACCACCGCATCATCGGGTCGTCGTCGAAGGCCCTGGCGAGGGTGCGGCTGACCGCCCGCGCATCGTCGGCCTGCGCCGCCTTCGGGATGTTCGTCATCGGCATACGGGTCATTCTGCATGCCTGATGATCTTCGACTTGGGCAGGGGTTCGCACGCAACGGCGAGGGAGCAGCAGGGGCGGGGACGCGCGTGACGGGGTCGGCGGTCGTCCGCGTCCGGAACGTGCTGGAGCGGAACCGGCCCGCACCACGGATCAGGGTGCGGTGGTGATGCGGGCGACCGCCTCGCGGGTCAGTGCGCGGTCGGACGGGGTGTCGTCCAGGGCGCGGTGGAGGGTCAGGCCCTCGATGAGGGCGTCCAGTTGGCGGGCCGTGGGCGGGGGGAAGTGCTGTTCCAGGAGGGTGCGGCTGCGACGCATCCAGCGGGCGCACAGGGCTCGGTACGGCTCGTGGCGGGCCGCCAGGGTGTAGAGCTCCTGGGTGAGGATCAGGTCGCGGCGGGTGCCCTCGGAGAGGGTGTGGACGAGGCCGGTGACCGCTTCGCGGGCCTCGTCGGCGGTGGTGGCGTCGGCGAGGTGGTGCTCGAAGAGGGCCACCACATGGTCGGCGTAGCCGGTGAACGCCTCGAGCAGGAGGTCGTCGATGCCGGTGAAGTGGTACGTCATCGAGCCCAGGGGGACCTGGGCGCGGGCGGCGATCTTGCGGTGGGAGACGCCTGCCACGCCCTCCTCGGCGATGAGGTCGAGCGCCGCCGTGAGGATGCGCTCGCGGCGGTGGGGGTCGGTGTGTCCGGTGGCCATGGTCCGTGAGCGGGGTTCAGATGGTGCGGACCGGGCGGGCCGGGTTGCCCACGGCCACGACGTTCGCGGGGATGTCCTTGGTGACCACCGCGCCGGCGCCGATGACGGAGTTGTCGCCGACGGTCACCCCGGGGCAGATGATCGCTCCGCCGCCGAGCCAGACGTTGTCGCCGATGGTGATGGGCAGCGCGGCCTCGAGCTTGTCGCGGCGGGGCTGCGGCTCCACGGGGTGGGTGGGGGTGAGGAGCTGGACGTTCGGGCCGATCTGGCAGTCCTCGCCGATGGTGATCCGGGCGACGTCCAGGGCGGTCAGGTTGTAGTTGACGAAGGTGCGGGCGCCGATGCTGATGTTGCTGCCGTAGTCGACGTGCAGCGGGGGGCGCACCTCGACGCCCTCGCCCACCGAGGCGAGGAGCTCGGTCAGGATCGGCCTCGCCTCGGCGGGGTTCTCGGGGTAGGCGGCCTGGTACCGGGCCGCGAGCCGCATCGCACGCTGCAGGCGGCGGGCGATCTCCGGGTCGTCGGCGATGTAGAGGTCGCCCGCGAGCATGCGCTCGAGGTTCGTGCGCGGATCGTTCGCGAAGTAGTCGTCCGTCGACATGCGTACGATCGTACGCTCTCGGGGGCGCGGACGTACCCGTTTCGCTCACCGCGCGTTCACTTCAGTCCAGTTCGCCCCGCTCTATGCAGAATTCATTCCCCTCGGGGTCGGCCAGGGTGACCCAGCCTCCGCCGTCGGGGCGGGTGTGGTCGGCCAGTTGGCGGGCGCCGAGCCCGATGGCGCGGGCGACCTCCTGCGCGCGGGTGCGGCCGGTGGGCCTGAGGTCGAAGTGGAGGCGGTTCTTGGCGGTCTTGCCCTCCGCCACGCGCACGAAGAGCAGGCCGGGTCCGCCGGCCGGGTCCGCGATCAGGGCCTCCGGGTCGCCGGGCTTGTCGTCGTCGGCGAGCGGGTTGCCCAGCATCGCGCTCCAGAACACGGCGAGGTCGTAGGGGTCGCCGGTGCAGTCGAAGGTGATGTGGCGGATGGTGGGGTTCAACGGTCCTCCGGAGGGGGCGGGCGGTCGGTCGGCGCGGGTGCCGGCTCGCAGGATGACGCGCGGGGAGGATCGTCGTCGAACCATTTGGCGGGCGGTGACGGGATCCGGACGCATCCGGACGCGACCTGGCCCCGGACACGGGTCCGGGGCCAGGTCGCGTCGGCGCGGTTCTCACGGGTGAGGGGGCCGCCGTCCGGTCGTCACGCCGGGGACAGTTCCGCCCGGCCGAAGAGCAGGGCGTAGCCCGGCGGCAGCTGGGCCAGGACGCGGGTGACCAGGGCGTCGCCGACCAGTTCGGGCAGGACGCTCAGGACCGAGCTGACGTCCCAGCGGGCCGTGGCCGGGGTCGCGCCCTCGATGCGGGCGGCCACCGAGTCGACGAACTCCGCGGCGGTCAGTCTGCGGTTCACCGGGATCTGCGAGGCGACCGCTCTCGCCGCCTCCTCGGGCAGGGCGCGGGCCAGGTCGACGCGCTCGTCGCCGACGACGTGGCCGCCGAGGGCGGAGAGGACGACGCGGGTGACGTTCTCCGCCTGTGACCGTGTCGGGTACTGGCCCGACTCCCGCACGGCGTCGATCAGTTGGTGCCAGCCGTCGTTCCGGGGCGCGGCTGCCGGGGCCGGGATGCCTCCGGCCTGCTTCGCGGTCGCGGGCTTCTGCGGTGTCAGCGTGGTCATCCGGTGCTTCTCTCCTTCTCCGGTTCTCCAGTGCCCCGGTCTCCGGTTCTCCAGTGCCCCGGATCTTCCCGGGCATGTGCCGTCCTTCGGACCGGATGCGCGCGGGGGCGCGTCCCGCGGACCGTCCGGGTCCGCGGGACGCGTGGGTGCGCGGGACGCGTGGGTGCGCGGGACGCGCGGGGTGCGCGGGGGTCAGCCGCCGATCTGCTTGCGGCTGTCGCCGCCGCTGATCTGGATGCGGCGCGGCTTGGCCTGTTCGGCGACCGGGATCCGCAGGGTCAGGACGCCGGACTCGTACGACGCGTCGATGCGTTCCGTGTCCAGGGTGTCGCCGAGGAACAGCTGGCGGGTGAAGGTGCCGGTGGGTCGCTCGGCGACCACGGTCTCCGCGCCCTCGGGCGCCGGGGAGCGGCGCTCGGCGCGCACGTTGAGGACGTTGCGTTCGACGTCGAGCTCGATCGTCTCCGGGTCGATGCCGGGGAGGTCGAAGTGGACGATGAAGTCGTCCCCCGAGCGGTAGGCGTCCATCGGCATCGCCGCGGGACGGCCGGTGGGGGTGGCGCCGAAGACCTGCTGCGCGAGTCGGTCGAATTCGCGGAACGGGTCGGTACGCATGAGCATCACGGTCATCTCCTTCCGTGGGTGTCATCTGCGATGCCCTTACGGTCTTGCCTTCTTATATAGCTCGGTGGAGGAAAGTTGACAAGCTCGGACTCAGGTTGTGTCACACGACCGGCTGCGGTCCTGAGCGCGGGGGCCGTATCCCGGAGCGCTAGCCTCGGAGTCCGGACGACCCCGGCCCGGTGGGCCGGCGCGGTGGCAGGAGGCAGCAGGCATGGCGAAGGTACCGAGTTCCGTGGTGGCGGCGAGTGGACTCGTCGGGGGGTACGGCGTGGCCCGCTGGACGCGGAAGCGGCAGCTGGGCGGCGTCGTGCTCGCCGCCGCCGGGGCCGCCGCCGCGCAGCAGTGGCGGGAGCGGGCCGGGGGCGGGGCGGCGGGGGCGCTGTCGGTGGCGTACGTCGCCGCGTTCGCCGGGTCGCACCCGCTGGCGAAGAAGGTGGGCGCCTGGCCCGCCGTGTTCGGGGTGGCGGGGGCCGTGGCGCTCGCTTCGTGGGCGGTGGCCGACCGGCGGGGATGAGACGGAGGGTGGCCGGCTCGCAGGGAGCCCGGCTCAGAGGGTGGCCGGCTCGCAGGGAGCCCGGCTCGAAGGGAGCCCGGCTCGAAGGGAGCCCGGCTCGAAGGGTGGCCGTGCGAGGGGATTCCGGCGACCACGCCGTGGTGCCCGGACCGGCCGTCCGGGCACCACGGTTCATGATCGTGTCGCGGGACCTACCACTCGCACTCCTCCTTGTAGACGATCTTCAGCTGGTCGGTCTCGGTCCGCTCGCCGTCGGTGGCGTAGATCTCGGCGGTGTACTCGCCGAGCGGCGCCAGTCCCAGGGACATGAAGACGTAGCCGTTGACGGGCAGGCTGCCGTCGACGGGGTCACGTTCGTTCGTCCCCGGAGGGATGACGAAGCGGCCCAGGTCGGTGGATTTGTCGCCCGGCAGGTTGCGGATGCCGGTTCTGATGCTGGTCGACCAGCTTCCGGACACCGGGGCCAGGGCGTAGGTCCAGGAGAACCCGCCCCGGACGCATATCTCCTGCCCCTGGGCTTCCAGCGTCCATGTCGACGTCGAGGCGGACGCCGGGGACGCGCCGAGGAGCGAGAGCGTCAGGGCCGAGGACAGGCCGAGGAGTAATCCGGCCCCGCGGCGGCTTGTTTTCATCGGTACCTCCTGGTCGAGGGCAGGGGAGTGCGTGAGGCGGTACGACGTTCCTGCCGGTCCGTGCCGCTGGGAGGGCCGGCTGCCGTCAGCGAGTGTCACCCACACGGCAGTCCCCGACAAGGGGGTAGTTGCGCTTTCAAGGACCAGTGGCCCGATGCCGCCCTCCGATGTCCGACAAGGGCCGCCGCCACGGCCCCCGCGGCCCGGTCACCTCCCCGCCGCCGCCCTCTCCTTCGCCCCGGCCACCGACAGCGGGACCGCGATGTCCTCCAGGGAGCGGCGTTCCGCCTTCACCGCGAGGAACGCGGCCACCAGACCCGCCGCGCACATCAGGCCGGCGCCGATCTGGAAGGCGAGGACCGTGTCGCCGACCACACCCGTCTCCGTGAGCTTCGCGAACAGCAGGGGGCCGCTGATGCCGCCCGCGGCGGTGCCGAGGGCGTAGAAGAAGGCGATGGACATCGCGCGGGTCTCCATGGGGAAGACCTCGGAGACCGTCAGGTACGCGCTGCTCGCACCGGCCGAGGCGAAGAACAGGACGGCGCACCAGCAGGCGGTGAGGGTCGCCGCGCTGAGCGAACCCCGGTCGAAGAGCCAGGCCGTGCCGAACAGCAGGACGCCCGAGAGCAGGTACGTGCCGGAGATCATCACGCGGCGGCCGACCGTGTCGAAGAGCTTGCCGAGCAGCAGCGGGCCCAGGAAGTTGCCGGCCGCGATCACGGCGAAGTAGTAGCCGGTGTTGCCGGACGGGACGTCGAAGAACGTGGTCAGGATCGCGCCGAAGCCGAAGGTGATGGCGTTGTAGAGGAACGCCTGGCCGATGAAGAGGGAGAAGCCGAGGACCGAGCGCTTGCGGTACTCGGCGAAGACGGTGCGGGCGATCTCGGTGAACGTGACGTTCTCACGCTGGCGGATGGTGAGTTCGCCCTCCGCTCGGGGCAGCGGCTCGTTCCGCTCGGCCTCGACCCGTCGCTCGATGTCGCCGACGATGCGTTCCGCCTCCTCGTCGCGGCCGTGGATCAGCAGCCAACGCGGGCTCTCCGGGACGTGACGGCGTACCAGGAGGATGACCAGGGAGAGGACGGCGCCGAGGGCGAAGGTCAGGCGCCAGCCGACGTCCGCCGGGAAGATGTCGGTGTCCAGGGCGAGGATCGACAGCAGGGAGCCGCCGACCGCGCCCAGCCAGAAGCTGCCGTTGATCATCAGGTCGACGCGGCCCCGGTACTTCGCCGGGATCAGCTCGTCGACCGCGGAGTTGATGGCCGCGTACTCGCCGCCGATGCCGAAGCCGGTGAGGAAGCGGAAGAGGAAGAACCACCAGGTGTCGAAGGCGACCGCGGTGAGGGCGGTGGCGCCGAGGTAGACCGCGAGGGTGATCATGAAGAGTTTCTTGCGGCCCCAGACGTCGGTCAGGCGGCCCCAGAAGAGGGCGCCCGCGCAGGCTCCGGCGACGTAGAGGGCGGCGGCGATGCCGGTGACCTCGCCGGAGGTGATGGGCAGTCCGCTGCCCGGTTCGGACAGGCGGCTCGCGATGTTGCCGACGACCGTGACCTCCAGGCCGTCGAGGATCCACACGGTGCCGAGACCGATGACGACGGTCCAGTGCCAGCGGGACCACGGGAGGCGGTCCAGGCGGGCGGGGATACTGGTGGTGACGGTACGTCCGGTCCCGGACTGCACGGTGGTCATGGGCTCCCTCCCTGGCGAAGCGAACCCCCGTCGGATGCCCCGGGCGGACTTTTTCACGCCCGCCCGCCTTTTGCGCCGGGGCGTGCGGTGGGGGCCCGCCGGCTCCCGGCTTGCGGCGCGTCGCGGCTGGGCGCGCCCGCGCGGCGGAGTCGCATATCAGCACAACCCCGCGCCCCCGGGGCGTCGCGGTTGCCGTCGGCCGGCGACCCCAGGGCGCGGGGACCACGGGGGCGGCCACCACGCGCCCGCGGTGTCACGCCGCGGTCGCGCTACGCCCCCAGGACCCGTGACACCGTGTAGATCAGCAGACCGGCGAGCGAGCCGACCACCGTGCCGTTGATGCGGATGAACTGCAGGTCCCGGCCGATGTTGGCCTCGATCTTCTTCGTGGTGTGCTCGGCGTCCCAGCTCGCCACCGTGTCCGTGATCAGGGAGGTGATCTCCTTGCGGTAGGTGGTGACCACGTACACCGCCGCGCTCTCCAGCCAGCCGTCGACCTTGCCCTGCACCTTGGGGTCGAGCGACATGCGGGCGCCCAGGGAGAGCAGCGAGGCGCGCACGCGCAGGCGGAGTTCGCTGCGCTCGTCCTCCGCCGCCGAGACGATCATGGCCCGTACGGCGGTCCACGCGGAGGCGATCAGGTCCTGCACCTCGCCCCGGCCGAGGACCTCGCTCTTGAGGCGTTCGACGCGGACGCGGGTGTCGGTGTCGGACTGGAGGTCGGAGGCGAAGTCGGTGAGGAAGCGGTCGAGGGCGCCGCGCGCGGGGTGGGCGGGCATGTCGCGCATCTCGGTGACGAAGCGCAGCAGCTCCTTGTAGACGCGCTCGCCGACCTTGCGGTCGACGAATCTGGGGGTCCAGCCGGGCGCGCCGCCGTGGACGGCGTCCATCACGGTGTCGCCGTGCAGCACCAGCCAGTCGTGCGCGCGGGCGACGACGACGTCGACGGCCCGTTTGTGGCCGCCGTCGGCGACGATCCGCTCCAGCAGCTTGCCCATGCCGGGCGCGATCTCCTGGGCGTCGGCGCGGCGGGTGATGGCCTCGCCGACCACCGCCTGGACGTCGGAGTCGCGCAGCACGGTGAGGGCGCCGCGCAGGGCCGCCGACAGCTCGGCGGTGACCCGGTCGGCGTGTTCGGGGACGGCGAGCCAGGCGCCGAGCCTGCTGCCGATGCCGACGGCGCGCAGCCGCTGCCGCACGACGTCCTCGGAGAGGAAGTTCTCGCCGACGAACTCACCGAGGGAGACGCCGAGCTGGTCCTTCTTGGTGGGGATGATCGCGGTGTGCGGGATGCGCAGGCCGAGCGGGTGGCGGAAGAGCGCGGTGACGGCGAACCAGTCGGCGAGCGCGCCGACCATGCCGGCCTCGGCCGCGGCGGCGACATAGCCCGCCCAGGGCCCGGCGCCCTGGTGGGAGGCCCATTCGGTGAGGACGTAGACGACGGTGACGAACAGCAGCAGACCGGTGGCGGTGAGCTTCATCCGGCGCACCCCGCGCTGCTTCTCCTCGTCCGCGGGGCTGAAGGTGTTCATGGCGCGGTTCGTGAAGGCGCCGGTGCGGGCATGCTGCCCCCCGGCGCCCCGGCCGCCGGTTTCTGCCTTTTCCGATGTTTCCGACGTTTCCGCCGCTTCGATCCGTTCCATCCGCTCCACCCGCTCGGTGATCCCTCACACATTGTCCCTTCCTGACCGACTCCTGGAACGGAACAGGAGTTCCCGGCGTCTGTCCGGAGGGGGTTTGTCCAGGGGGATCACCTAAGGGTCCCTCCCGTCAGTCTTCCCGGCCCATGGATCATCATGGGTTCACCGGATCGGAGCCTCGGGCTCCCTCTCCCGAGGAGAACAGAACAGCATGACCCGGGGTCGTGACGGGGTCGCCGAGGCGCCTCCCGCCAAGCAGCGTGCCCTGCTCGCCGCGCTCGTCGCCGCGATCGTGGCGGTTTCCGCCGCCGTCTACGTCGGTGCCGACGTCGGAGCCGACGGCGGCGTCCGGGAGCGCGACACCCTCGCCGGCGGCCGCGGCGCCCGGCCCGACCCGGCCGCGCCCGCCTCCACCGGCACCTGGGTCGCCTCCTGGGCCACCTCCCCGGTCGCGGGCGAGCCCGGCACCGAGACGACCGGCCTCGCGGGCCGCTCGGTGCGCAACGTCGTCCACACCAGCGCCGGCGGTACGAGCGCCCGCGTCACGCTGTCCAACCTCTACGGCCAGTCGCCGCTGACCCTCACGCACGCCTCGATCGCGGTGTCCGCGGACCCGGACACGGCTCAGGCGCGCGCGGAGACCATGCGGCCGCTGACCTTCGCCGGGAGCCCGACGGTCGTCATCCCGGCGGGCGAGCAGGTGACGAGCGACGTGGCGCGCATCGCCGTCCCGCGCGACGGGGACGTCCTGATCACGACGTACTCCCCCACCGCCTCCGGGCCGGTCACCCATCACCCGCACGCGCGCCAGATCTCGTACGTCGCCGACGGCGAGCACACCCTGGACGCGACGGGGGCGGCGTACACCGGGCAGAGCAAGGTCTGGCGGTACGTGACCGGGCTGGACGTGCTGAGCAACGAGTCGGACGGCACGGTCGTCGCCCTCGGGGACTCGCTGACCGACGGCGCCACCTCGACGACCGGGAAGAACAACCGATGGCCGGACGTGCTGTCCGACCGGCTGCGGGAGGCCGTCGAGGACGGGCGGGACGTGCCGCACCACAGCGTCGTCAACGAGGGGATCAGCGGGAATCAGCTCCTCGCCGACAGGCCGGGGCGGCCGGCCACGAATCCCAGTGGGCTGAACCGGTTCGATCGGGACGTCCTGGGCCGGACGAACGTCAAGGTCGTCGTCGTCGCGCTCGGCATCAACGACATCCTGCGCCATCCGGGGACCGCCGATCCGGACACGATCGTCGCGGGGCTGAACACGCTGGTCGAGCGGGCTCACGCGCGGGGGGTGAAGGTCGTGGGGGCGACGCTCATGCCGTTCGGTGGGCACGGCGGGTACACCGACGCGCGGGAGGACGTGCGGCAGCGGATCAACGCGGAGATCCGGGCGGGGCGGGTGTTCGACGCGGTCGTCGACTTCGACGAGGCGCTCCGTGATCCGTACGATCCGCGACGGTTCCGCCCGGAGTACGACTCCGGTGATCATCTCCATCCGAGTGACAGGGGGTACACCCGGATGGCGGAGGAGTTCGATCTGGACGATCTGAAGGGTGGGGCTCCGGCGCGGTTGTAGGGGGCGCGGGGTTCGTTTCGCCCCCTCCGCCCCCACCCTCCCCCACTCTCGGCTTCGCTCGAGCGGGGGCACCCCCGGAGGGGCTGAATCGACCGGAGGAGCCGAGTCGGCTCAGCGGTCGTCGGAGCCCTCCAGCTCGCGGCGGCGCTGCTCCTTGCGCTCCAGTTTCTCCCTGCGGCGCTCCTCGCGCAGGCGCTGCTTCTCCGCGCGGGGGAGTTTGCGGTCGACGCCGACGCCGCCCCAGAAGGCGAAGCCCGTCACGATCACGCGCGGGGCGCCCGGCTCGCCCGGTACGCCCTCCTCACGGTGGTCGAAGCCGCCCATGACGCCGACGCCGCGCACGACGACCTCGACGCCGGGCGGGACGATCACCTCCACCCCGCCCATGATCGCGACCGCGTTGATGACGACCTCGCGGTCCGCGAAGTACGCGTCCCGCAGATCGATCTCCCCGCCGCCCCAGAAGGCGAAGCAGTTGAAGCGGCGCGGCGCCGTCCAGTGGCCCTTGCGCTGGAAGCCCGACATCACGGCCACGGCCCACGACGACGTCCCCGCGTCGTCGCCGCCGACGATCCTGTCCCCCCAACCGCCGTCCCGCGCGGGCTCCTTGGTCAGGGACACGGCCGGTACGGCCGCCCCCGGGTCCGGCAGGTCGCGGGTGATCGGCGTCAGTTCCCCGTACGTGCGCGCCCGGTACGTCGCGTCCAGCCGCTCCTCGAACTCCTCCATGTCGAGGCGGCCCTCCGCGAGGGCGTCCCGCAGGATCTCGGCGACCCGTTCACGGTCGGCGTCGGAGGCACGGAGGTCCGGGACGGCTGCTGCGTCTTCGGTCATACCAGCAGCCTACGAGTTGTCTCCGCCGCACGGCTACGAGAGGGCCCGGCCGGCTCGTTCCGCGTACATGGTCGCGATGACCGCCTCGATGTCCGGCTCCCGCACCGACAGGTCCAGCAGCGGGTACCGGGCCGCGACCCGCGCCACCAGTTCGGCCGCCGACGCCGACGCCGGGAACGCCAGCCACTGCCGCGCCCCCTCCACCCGCACCACCCGCGCGGGCGCGGGCGCCTCGATCGGCGGCAGCTCCCGCTCCAGGTCCACCACCAGCGTCCGTTCGCTCTCCCCCGCCTCGTGCAGCCCGTCGAGCGAACCGTCGTACACCATCCGGCCGTGGTCGATGACCATCACCCGCGAGCACAACTGCTCGATGTCCTGCAGGTCGTGCGTGGTCAGCAGCACCGTCGTGGCCCGCTCGGCGTTCAACTGCCGCAGGAAGTCCCGCACCCTGGTCTTGGAGACGACGTCCAGACCGATCGTCGGCTCGTCGAGGTACAGCACCTCCGGGTCGTGCAGCAGCGCCGCCGCGATGTCCCCGCGCATCCGCTGGCCGAGCGAGAGCTGCCGCACCGGAACGTCCAGCAGATCGCCGAGGTCGAGGAGTTCGGTCAGCCGGTCGAGGTTCTCCCGGTAGCGGGCGTCCGGGATCCGGTACATGCGGTGCATCAGCCGGTACGAGTCGACCAGCGGCAGGTCCCACCACAGCGTCGTACGCTGCCCGAACACCACCCCGATGCGGTGCGCCAGCCGCGTCCGCTCCCGCGACGGGTCGATCCCGGCGACCCGCAGCCGCCCGCCGCTCGGCGTGAGGATCCCCGTCAGCATCTTGATCGTCGTCGACTTCCCGGCGCCGTTCGGGCCGATGTAGCCGACCATCTCGCCCCGCGCCACCGTGAAGGAGATCGAGTCGACCGCCCGCACCCGGTGCCGCTCCCGCCGCAGGAAACCGGTCCTCCTGCGCACGTCGAAGACCTTCTCCACGCCGTCGAGTTCGATGAAAGCGTCCACAGCCTGCTAACTCCCCGTGCTCCGGTACGACCTGAGACCCGTCCGCCACGCCAGACCCGCCAGCACGCAGCAGCCCACCGCCACCAGCGGCGACGCGAACGCCGCCCACCCCGGCAGCCCGATCGGATACGGCCGCTCCAGCACGTACGCGGCGGGCACCCAGTTGACGAAGGCGAGCGGCAGCATGAACGTCACCCCCCGCACCAGATCCTTCCCGAACACGCTCGGCGGATACTGCAACAGCGTGTTCCCGCCGTACGTGAACGCGTTCTGCACCTCGGCCGCGTCCTGCGCGTAGATCTGGAACGCCGCGCCCGCCACGAACACCGCCGAGAAGATCGCCGCGCCGCTGACCACCATCACCGGCACCAGCAGCACCTTCACCACGCTCCAGTCGACGTCGACCGAGGCCAGCGCCCAACCCAGCACCACCACGCCCTGGGTGACCCGCCCCAGCCGGCGCACCGCGAAATGATCCGCGCCGACCTGCGCCAGCACCGGCACCGGACGCACCAGCAGGACGTCGAACGAGCCGTCCCGCATCCGCCCGCCCAGCACGTCCATCGAACCGAGCACCAGGTCGGCGATCCCGAACGCCGTCGCCGACAACCCGTACAGCAGGGCGATCTCCGGCAGCGACCAGCCGCCCAGCGAGTCGACCCGCGAGAACATCAGCAGGATCCCCACGAAGTCCAGCCCGGTCACCAACAGGTTCCCGAACACCGTGAAGACGAAGGACGTGCGGTACGTCATGCCCGACCGCACCCACATCCCGGCGATCAGCCCGTAGGCCCGCAGCCCCTCCACCAGCACACCGCGCTCACCCACCCTGCACCACCACCCGCCGCGTCGCCGCCGACTGCACCAGCCGCCCCGCCGCCAGCAGCGCCACCGCCCACGCCGCCTGGAACACGAACGCCCCCAGCGGATCCGTCTCCCCCATCAGCACATCCGCCGGGACCTGGAGCTGCGCCGCCCACGGCAACAGCCGCACCACGTCACCGAGCCCGTCCGGGAAGGCGTTCAGCGGCAGCACCATGCCCGAGAAGAACACCCCCGTGATCATCAGCACCTGGCCGACACCCCTGCCGTCCATCAGCCAGAACACGCTCAGCGCCGCCAGATAGCGGATCGCGAAACTCACCACCGCCGCCAGCAGCAGCGTCACCGCGAACGCCGCCCACGCGGTGACCTCCGCCGGCAGCGCCATCGGGAAGAACAGCCAGCCGAACACGAACGGCACCACCCCCCGCCCCAGCATCTGGAACGCCGCCCGCCCCACGTCACCCGCCAGCCACCACACCTGCAGATCCACCGGCCGGTACAGATCGACGGCGATCTCACCCGTACGGATGCGTTCCATCAGGTCCTTCTCCGCACCCCCGCCCTGGATCGCCAGCGTCGCGTACAGACACTGCCCCAGCCACACGTACGTGACCGCCTGCGCCTGGTCGTACCCGCCCAGACCCGGCCGCTCCTCCCACAGCGCCAGATACGTGTACACGAGGATCAGCCCGAACACCGTATTGGTGAACACCCCGGCCGCCGTCGCCACCCGGTACGACGCGTACCGCCGGAAACCCCCCACCGCGACGGCCAGGTACAACCGCGCCGAGCCCACGCCCCGCCCCCTCCCGCATCCGGCACCGAAGCGCAGGAGCCTAGTGCGCCCGCCGTACCCCCTGCCACGCATTTTCGTTGGGGCCATGTGTGTGACAAGCCGCGTGCGCGCGCCCCGCACGGCGTCAACGGGGACGCGTCACCGGAAGGGACGGTCTTGAATAAGACGCACACACCATGGCGCAGTGGAACGAACCAGGCGAAACGGGAGTCCGTGCACGACATGAGCGACGAGCCGCAGCCGCAGCAGCCCGGAAAGGGCTGGGCACCGAGAAGACCCCCGGCGGCCACCACCCCGAAGCGGCCCGGACGCACCGGACGGCACCGACTGCTCCCCATCTGGCGGATGCTCCTCGGCGGCCTCCTCCTCACCGCCGCACTCGTCGTCGGCGGCTTCCTCCTCGGCTACCACCTCGTCCAGATCCCCGCCGCCAACGCCCTCGCCACCCAGCAGGCCAACGTCTACCTCTACGCCGACGGCACCGTCATCGCCCGCGACGGCGAGGTCAACCGGGAGAACGTCGCCCTCTCCCAGATCTCCAAGGACGCCCAGCACGCCGTCCTGGCCGCCGAGGACCGCGACTTCTACACCGAGTCCGCCATCGACCCCCAGGCCATGGTCCGCGCCGCCTGGAACACCGCCACCGGCAAGGGCAGACAGTCCGGCTCCACCATCACCCAGCAGTACGTGAAGAACTACTACCTCCGCCAGGAACAGACCGTCACCCGCAAGGTGAAGGAGTTCTTCATCGCCATCAAACTCGACCGCGAACAGAGCAAGGACCAGATCCTCGAGGGCTACCTCAACACCAGCTTCTTCGGCCGCGGCGCCTACGGCATCCAGTCCGCCGCCCACGCCTACTACGGCATCGACGCCTCCGACCTCGACGCCGCCCGCGCCGCCTACCTCGCCGCCCTCGTCAACGCCCCCAGCCAGTACGACGTCATCACCCACCCCGAGAACCGCGACACCGTCGAACGCCGCTGGAACTACGTCCTCGACGGCATGGTCGACGAAGGCTGGCTCAGCGCCACCGAACGCGCCGGCCTGACCTTCCCCGTGCCCCAGCGGACCACCGTCTCCACCAGCCTGTCCGGACAGCGCGGCTACATCGTGAACATCGTCAAGAACCAGCTGATCGAGAAGAAGATCGTCGACGAGGCGGCCCTCGACGCCGGCGGCTACCGCATCACCACCACCCTCCACAAGGACAAGCAGGACGCCTTCGTCGACGCCGTCAACGACAAACTCATGGACCGGCTCGACCGGGAGAACCGCGAGGTCGACACCTACGTCCGCGCCGGCGGCGCCTCCATCGACGTCAAGACCGGCAAGGTCGTCGCCATGTACAACGGCATCGACTACGTCAAGCAGTACACCCCCAACGCCACCCGCCGGGACTTCCAGGTCGGCTCCAGCTTCAAACCGTTCGTCTTCACCGCCGCCGTCGAGAACGGCTCCCGCACCCGCGACGGCCGCCCCATCACCCCCAACACCGTCTACGACGGCACCAGCGAACGCCCCGTCCAGGGCTGGCCCGGCGACCGCTACGCCCCCGAGAACGAGGACCACCGCGACTACGGCGACATCACCGTCCGCGAGGCCACCGACAAGTCCGTCAACGCCGTGTACGCGCAGATGGCCGTCGACGTCGGCCCCGACAAGGTCCGCCGGACCGCCATCGACCTGGGCCTGTCCGAGAACACCCCCAGCCTCGACGACGCCGGACCCTCCATCGCCCTCGGCGTCGCCACCGCCAGCGTCCTCGACATGGCCGAGGCGTACGCCACCCTCGCCAACCACGGCAAACACGGCGACTACACCATGATCGAGAAGGTCACCCAGAACGGGCGGAACGTCGAACTGCCCGAACGCCACACCCGCCAGGCCGTCAGCCGCCAGGCCGCCGACACCACCACCTCCGTCCTGCGCGGCGTCGTCGAGAGCGGCACCGCCATCGCCGCCCAGACCGCCGGCCGCCCCGCCGCCGGCAAGACCGGCACCGCCGAGGAGGACACCGCCGCCTGGTTCGCCGGCTACACCCCCGACCTCGCCACCGTCGTCGCCGTCATGGGCCAGGACCCCGTCACCGCCGGCCACAAACCCCTCTACGGCGCCATGGGCCTGCCCCGCGTCAACGGCGGCGGCGCCCCCGCCGAGATCTGGGGCCAGTACACCCGCGAAGCCCTCGAAGGCGCACCGGTCACGGCCTTCACCCTCCGCCTCCAGCCCGGCGCCTGGAAGACCCAGCCGCCCCCCGGCGACGCCGACACCACCCCGTCCTCCTCGACCGGCGACCCGGGCGACGGCGACAGCGGAGACGGCGGAGACGGCGGCGAGACACCGGGCGAGACGGGGACGGGCGACGAACCCACCGGCCAGGACGGAGCGGAACCGCCCCAGGGACAGACCGACGGCGGCACCACCACCGGCGGCGACACCGGGGACGACAACGGAACGACCGACGGCTCGGGAACCACCGACGACACCGACGAGGGCGACACCAACGGGGACGACGACCCCGGCCCGGGCGGCCTCACCGGCGCCCTCACCCAGAACGGCCGCTGGGACTAGCCACCGGGACCAACCGCCGGGATCAGCCGCCGGGATCAGCCGCTGGAATCAAGGAACACCCGCGGCTCAGTGCCCGGACGTCGCCTTCAGCCCCACCACCGCCACCAGCAACAGACAGATGAAGAAGATCCGCGCCGCCGTCACCGGCTCACCCAGCACCAGCATGCCCAGCACCGCCGCCCCGGCCGCACCGATCCCCACCCACACCCCGTACGCCGTACCGATCGGCAACGTACGAGCCGCGTACGACAGCAGCAGCATGCTCGTCACGATGCCCGCACCGGTGAGCAGACTCGGAACCAGCCGGGTGAAGCCGTCGGTGTACTTCATCCCCACCGACCAGCCGACCTCCAGCAGACCGGCGACCACCAGCAGAACCCAGGCCATGACAGGCACCTCCGGGACACGAACGGAAACGGGGGTGCGTCGTCTTTGCCTTCACCCCGGTACGGCGCGTCTCGTCGGGGCCCTCTCGGGTCCCTCCACCCTAGCCCGAAAACAGGAAAAGGGCCGGTGACAACGGCCACCAGCCCCTTCCACCAACGAACTACAGGTACAACCCGGTCGAATCCTCGGAACCTTCGAAACGGTCCGCGGCCACGGCGTGCAGATCACGCTCCCGCATCAGCACGTACGCCGTCCCCCGCACCTCGACCTCCGCCCGGTCCTCCGGGTCGTACAACACCCGGTCACCCGGCTCCACGGTCCGGACGTTCTGCCCCACCGCGACCACCTCGGCCCAGGCCAGCCGACGACCCACCGCCGCCGTCGCGGGAATCAGGATGCCGCCCCCCGAACGCCGCTCGCCCTCACTCGTGTCCTGCCGCACGAGTACGCGATCGTGCAGCATCCGGATGGGCAGCTTGTCGTCATGGGAACCGTGCTCGTGTCTCTTGGCGCTCACGTCCTGAAACCTACCTGCATCCGCCCCGAACGCACGCGCCCGGGGTCATCGCCCGCGCCGACGGGACCCCAGGGCCAGCAGCCCCACGACCCCCACCACCAGCGCCACCACCGGAACCACCCGCTCCAGCCGGGGCGCACCCTCCTCGTCCACGAACTGCGCCTTCACGTCACTCACCACACCGTTGACCCGGACGTACGCCCGCCCCAGCGTGTGATCCACGTTCGAGACGACCCGGGCCCTGGCATCCCCCACGATCGTCTTCGGATGCACCCGCACACCGATCTCGTCCAGGGTCTCGGCCAGCACCGCACGACGGCGCCTGATGTCCGCCTCGATCTGCGCCGGGGTCCTGGGGTCCGCCGTGTCCGCCACCGTGCCGCCTCCGAAATCCACTGACACCTGTTGTGTACCTGTGCCGGACAGTCTGTCAGCTCCACGCCGCCGCGCACGGCCAGGACCCCCGGTTACCCTCGATCCCGGCACCCGATCCACGCAGCGCGCACGCACGAGGAGACCAGACCGATGAGCGACCGCCTCCAGCCCGGGGACGAGGCCCCCGCCTTCACCCTGCCCGACGCCGACGGCAACGAGGTGTCCCTGGCCGACCACAAGGGCCGCAAGGTCATCGTCTACTTCTACCCCGCCGCCCTCACCCCCGGCTGCACCAAGCAGGCCTGCGACTTCACCGACAACCTGGAGCTGCTCGCGGGCGCCGGCTACGACGTCATCGGCATCTCCCCCGACAAGCCGGAGAAGCTCGCCAAGTTCCGCGAGGCGGAGTCCCTGAAGGTCACCCTCCTCGCCGACCCCGACAAGACGGTCCTGGACGCGTACGGCGCCTACGGCGAGAAGAAGAACTACGGCAAGACCTACATGGGCGTCATCCGCTCCACGATCGTCGTGGACGAGGAGGGCAAGGTCGAACGCGCCCTCTACAACGTCCGCGCGACGGGCCACGTGGCCAAGATCATCAAGGATCTGGGCGTCTGACCGGGCTGCCCGGCCGCTAGCATGGCCGGGCAGCATCAGGCGGCCGTGGTGGAACTGGCAGTCACGCTGGGTTTAGGTCCCAGTGGGGTAACTCCCGTGAGGGTTCGAGTCCCTCCGGCCGCACCAGTGTTCAGTCGAGCAGTTCCCGCACCACCGGTACCAGCGCCCGGAACGCCTTCCCGCGGTGGCTGATCGCGTTCTTCTCGGCCGGTGTCAGTTCCGCGCACGTGCGCGTCTCGCCCTCCGGCTGGAGGATCGGGTCGTAGCCGAAGCCGCCCGTGCCGGCGGGGGTGTGGCGGAGGGTGCCCCGCAACTGGCCTTCGACCACGCGCTCCGTGCCGTCGGGGAGTGCCAGGGCCGCCGCGCAGGCGAAGTGGGCGCCCCGGTGTTCGTCGGCGATGTCGGAGAGCTGGGCCAGGAGGAGGTCCAGGTTGGCCTTGTCGTTGCCGTGGGTGCCGGACCAGCGGGCGGAGAAGATGCCGGGGGCGCCGCCCAGGACGTCGACGCAGAGGCCGGAGTCGTCGGCGACGGCGGGGAGGCCGGTGGCCTGGGCGAGGGCGTGGGCCTTGAGGAGCGCGTTCTCGGCGAAGGTGACGCCGGTTTCCTTGACGTCGGGGACGTCGGGGTAGGCGTCGGCGCCGACGAGGTCGTGGGGCAGGCCCTCGTCGGCGAGGATCGCGCGCAGTTCGGTGATCTTTCCGGCGTTGCGGGTGGCGAGGATCAGGCGGGTCATGGGCCCAGTATCCCGGCCTCGCCGACCGGTTCCTTACGGGGTGCAGACCTTGGTGAGTTCGCCGGCGGCGTCGGTGACGGGGCTGATGTCGGGGGTCTCGTCGCCGTTCTGGATGGAGGTGCGGACGTTCTGCACGGCCTTTTCGAGGTCGTCGACGGCCTTGCTGACGTCGGCGTTGTCGGTCTTGTCGCCGATGTCGGTGAGGTTCTTGTCTATGGATTCGAGGGATTCCTCGAGTTGGGTGACGTCGTTGCCGGCGTTCTCGACGGCCTGCTGCATGTCGGTGACGCTGTCGGCGATGGCGTCGGCGGTCTGGACGCAGTCCAGTGCCTTGTCGACGGCGGCGCAGCCGGTGGTGAGTCCGGCGGTCAGCGCGACGGCCGCCAGGGTGGCGGCGACGGCTGCGGTGCGGCGTCGGCGGCTCGCGGCCATGGAACGGTCCCTCCCCTTGTCGGGCCGGTGTGCGGCCCTGGTCGTTGGCCGGGCGCTCGGGGGTGAGCCGTGCGCCCGTACCTCTTCAGACGCGGCGGCGGCCGGTGCGGTTGCCCGCGTCGGCCGGTTGTCTTGGTGTGTCCTTTACCTTTCGAGGACGGTGTCAAGTGCGGCGCGCTGGGCGGCGGCGAGTTCGGTGCAGCCGGTGACGGCGAGGTCGAGGAGGGCGTTGAGTTCGTCGCGGGCGAAGGGTTCGGCCTCGGCGGTGCCCTGGACTTCGACGAAGCGGCCGTCGCCGGTGCAGACGACGTTCATGTCGGTGTCGGCCTTGACGTCTTCCTCGTAGCGGAGGTCGAGGAGGGGGACGCCGGCGACGATGCCGACGGATACGGCGCTGACGGTGCCGGTGAGGGGTTTGCGGCCGGGCTTGACGAGTTTCCTGCCCTGGGCCCAGGTGACGGCGTCGGCGAGGGCGACGTAGGCGCCGGTGATGGCGGCGGTGCGGGTGCCGCCGTCGGCCTGGAGGACGTCGCAGTCGAGGACGATGGTGTTCTCGCCGAGGGCCTTGTAGTCGATGACGGCGCGGAGGGAGCGGCCGATGAGGCGGCTGATCTCGTGGGTGCGGCCGCCGATGCGGCCGCGGACGGATTCGCGGTCGCCGCGGGTGTTGGTGGCGCGGGGCAGCATCGCGTATTCGGCGGTGACCCAGCCCTCGCCGCTGCCTTTGCGCCAGCGGGGGACGCCTTCGGTGACGGAGGCGGTGCAGAGGACTTTGGTGTCGCCGAAGGAGACGAGGACGGAGCCTTCGGCGTGCTTGCTCCAGCCGCGTTCGATGGTGACCGGGCGGAGTTGTTCGGGGGTGCGGCCGTCGATTCGAGACATGGCGTTGAGCCTAGCGTCAGCGGTGTGTGGGGAAGCGCCGCATGTGGAAGGGGCCCCTCCCGTGGTGGGAGGGGCCCCGGGGTGAAGCGGGGGGCTTCACATCATGTCTTCGATTTCGGCGGCGATGGGGTCGGCGTCGGTGCCGATGACGACCTGGATGGCGCTGCCCATCTTGACGACGCCGTGGGCGCCGGCGGCCTTGAGTGCGGCTTCGTCGACCTTGGCGGGGTCGACGACTTCGGTGCGGAGGCGGGTGATGCAGCCTTCGACCTCTTCGATGTTGTCGATGCCGCCGAGCCCGGCAACGATCTTCTCAGCCTTGGTGGCCATGTTCGTTCTCCCTGATCCGAACCGCTTTGTCGCAGTAACCCACAGTTGGCCCATCTTTGCGAGCGGTCCTGTCGTGGGGGCCGGATGATGGCGTCACGACAGTGGGACCGTCCTGCCTGACTGGTCTACACCACCGGGTGGACTGCCGCCAAACCCGCTGTCGCCGCTTCGCCAGACTGCTCTCCAGGGAGGGGGACCGGATGAGTGCCGGGAGTGCCGCCGGCGCCGGGAGTACGGCCTCTCCCGCGCGTGAACGCTGGAACCGTCTGTTCCAGGGTCTGCAGAAGATGGGGCGGAGCCTGCAGTTGCCGATCGCGGTGCTGCCGGCGGCGGGCATCCTGAACCGGCTGGGGCAGCCGGACGTGTTCGGGGACGAGGGTCTGGGCTGGACGAACGTCTCCAAGGTGATGGTGGGCGCGGGTGGCGCGCTGCTGGACGGTTCGCTGGGGTTGCCGCTGCTGTTCTGCGTGGGTGTGGCCATCGGGATGGCGAAGAAGGCGGACGGGTCGACGGCGTTGGCGGCGGTGGCGGGGTTCCTCGTCTACTACAACGTGCTGCGGCAGTTCCCGGAGGACTGTCCGGAGGGGTCGGAGGCGGTGCCGCAGGTCGGGTGCCGGCTGACCGACGGGTCGGGGACGGTGACCGCGTTCACGTACCAGAATCCGGGGGTCTTCGGCGGCATCGTCATCGGGTTGCTGGCGGCGTACTTCTGGCAGCGGTTCCACCGCACCAGGCTGGTGGACTGGCTGGGCTTCTTCAACGGCCGCCGGCTGGTGCCGATCCTCATGGCGTTCGTGGCGATCCTGTTCGCGGCGCTGTGCCTGTGGATCTGGCCGCCGATCGGCGGCGCGCTGGAGAGTTTCAGCGACTGGCTCAACGGCCTGGGCGCGTGGGGCGCGGGTGTGTTCGGGATCGCGAACCGGGCGCTGCTGGTGATCGGGCTGCACCAGTTCCTGAACGTGCCGATGTGGTTCCAGTTCGGCAGTTACACCAGGCCGGACGGCACGGTGGTGCACGGCGACATCAACATGTTCCTGGCGGGCGACCCGACCGCGGGCCAGTTCACCACCGGTTTCTTCCCGATCATGATGTTCGCGCTGCCGGCCGCCGCGCTGGCGATCACGCACTGTGCGAAGCCGCACCGCCGCAAGGAGGTGGGCGGTCTGATGCTGTCGGTGGGGCTGACGTCGTTCGTGACCGGCATCACCGAGCCGCTGGAGTACTCCTTCCTCTTCATCGCGCCGGCGCTGTACGTGGTCCACGCGGTGCTGACGGGCGTGTCGATGGCGGTGACGTGGGGGCTGGGGGTGAAGGACGGGTTCAGCTTCTCGGCCGGGCTGATCGACTACGTCATCAACTGGAACCTGGCGACCCGGCCGTGGCTGATCGTTCCGATCGGGTTGTGCTTCGCGGCGGTGTACTACGTGGTCTTCCGGTTCGCGATCACGCGGTTCGACCTGAGGACTCCGGGGCGGGAGCCGGAGGAGGAGGTGGAGGACGCGGCGAAGGCGTGATCTCGTAGGCTGGTGGTGGCTGTTCGAGCCCTCGGACCGTGGGGTCCGGGGGCTTTTCGGTGCGCCCTGGGGAGGGTCCCGTTCAGCGGTTCCGGGCGGGCACGGTGGGTAGCCCGGCGGTAGCAGGAATCATGGGTTCCTTATGCGGCCTTCATCGTGCTACAACAGGTCTACACCAGTAGTGGTGTAGACCACCACCGATGGAGGAAGTATGAGCACCGCCACCGCCTCGGCGGCCCCCGCAAAGAAGCGGGGATCCGGCCTGTTCCAGGGCCTGCAGAAGGTCGGCCGCAGCCTTCAGCTCCCGATCGCCGTCCTGCCCGCCGCGGGCATCCTGCTGCGCCTCGGCCAGCCGGACGTCTTCGGCAAGGACGGCCTGGGCTGGGGCAAGGTGGCGGACGTGTTCGCCACCGCCGGTGACGCCGTCTTCGCGAACCTGCCCCTGCTGTTCTGCGTCGGCATCGCCATCGGGTTCGCCAAGAAGGCCGACGGCTCCACCGCCCTCGCCGCGCTGGTGGGCTTCCTCGTCTACAAGAACGTCCTGACCGCCTTCCCGATCACCGAGGCCAAGGTCACCAAGGGTGCCGACGTCGCCGCCACCTACAACGACCCGAAGGTCTTCGGCGGCATCATCATGGGCCTGATAGCCGCGGTCGTCTGGCAGCGCTACCACCGCACCAAGCTCCCCGACTGGCTGGGCTTCTTCAACGGCCGCCGCCTCGTGCCGATCCTGATGGCGTTCATCGGCACCGCCGTCGGTGTCGTGTTCGGCCTGGTGTGGGAGCCCATCGGCGGTGTCATCACCGACTTCGGCGAGTGGATGACCGGGCTCGGCGCGGTCGGCGCGGGCATCTTCGGCGCGATCAACCGCGCGCTGCTCCCGGTCGGCATGCACCAGTTCGTCAACACGGTGGCCTGGCAGGAGATCGGTTCCTTCAAGGACGCCGCCGGTGCCGTCTGGCACGGTGACCTGCCGCGCTTCTTCCACGGCGACCCGACCGCCGGCCAGTTCATGACGGGCTTCTTCCCGATCATGATGTTCGCCCTGCCGGCCGCCGCCCTGGCCATCACCCACTGTGCCCGTCCCGAGCGCCGCAAGGCCGTCGGCGGCATGATGGTCTCCCTCGCGCTGACCTCGTTCGTCACCGGCATCACCGAGCCGATCGAGTTCGCGTTCATGTTCATCGCGCCGGTGCTGTACGTCATCCACGCCGTGCTGACCGCCATCTCGATGGCCGTCACCTGGGCGCTGGGCGTGCACCACGGCTTCAGCTTCTCGGCCGGCGCGATCGACTACTTCCTCAACTGGAACCTGGCGACCAAGCCATGGCTGATCATCCCGATCGGTCTGGTGTTCGCGGCGATCTACTACGTGGTCTTCCGCTTCGCCATCGTCAAGTTCAACCTGACCACCCCGGGCCGCGAGCCCGAGGAGGAGGTCGAGGACCTCACCAAGGCGTGAGCGGTCCCCGTACGAAGGGGAGGGCCCCGGAACCGAGTCGGTTCCGGGGCCCTCCCCTTCGCGCCGTGGGCGCTCAGATCACGTACGTCGCCCCCGGCGCCGCCAGCCCCACCGGGCCGTCGTACACCGCGCGGGCGTCGGTGAGGTTGACCTGCGGGTCGGTCCACGGGGGGATGTGGGTGAGGATCAGGCGGCGGGCGCCCGCGCGGGCCGCCGTCTCACCCGCCTCGCGGCCGTTGAGGTGCAGGTCGGGGATGTTCTCCTTGCCGTGCGTGAAGGCGGCCTCGCACAGGAAGAGGTCGGCGTCGCGGGCGAGGTCGTCGAGCGCGGGGCTCACGCCCGTGTCGCCGGAGTACGTCAGTGTCTTCCCGCCGTGTTCGATGCGGATGCCGTACGCCTCGACCGGGTGCGCGACGCGCTCGGTGTGGACGAGGAACGGGCCGATCTCGAAGGTGGACGGCTTGACCGTGTGGAAGTCGAAGACCTCGCTCATGGAGGAGGCCGAGGGGGTGTCGGCGTAGGCGGTGGTGAGCCGGTGCTCGGTGCCCTCGGGGCCGTAGACCGGGAGGGGGGCGCAGCGGCCGCCGTCGTGCCGGTAGTAGCGCGCGACGAAGTAGCCGCACATGTCGATGCAGTGGTCGGCGTGCAGGTGGCTGAGGAAGATCGCGTCGAGGTCGTAGAGACCGCAGTGGCGCTGCAGCTCGCCCAGGGCGCCGTTGCCCAGGTCGAGGAGCAGCCGGAAGCCGTCGGCCTCGACGAGGTAGCTCGAGCAGGCCGATTCCGCGGACGGGAACGACCCCGAGCAGCCGACGACGGTGAGCTTCATGAAGCAGAAACCTCCGCTGGCGGGTGTGGAGAGACGGGGGTCGTGCGGTTTGTCGAGCGTAAGGCGCAAAACCTTTGGTCGCTCCTCCGCCAGGGGCCGTTGTGGGCGAACTCACCTGTGGTGTCACCGGTTCGGCTGGAAGCGGCGCGTGCCGGGGCCGGAGGGGGCGCTCGGTGGTGGCTCGCGCCGGTACGGTCGGGGCATGGACACGGCCTGGTGGCTCGCGCTCGCCGCGGTGGTGCTGCTCGCCCTCGTCACCGCGCTCGTCGACGGGTGGGGGCGGGGGCACCGGTCCCGGAGGGGGCGGGGGTCCGGGCGGAGTGGCGGGCGGGGTGGTTCCGGGAACGCGTGAGGGGCCGGAGACGCTGGTCTCCGGCCCCTTGTCGTGCGTGGGTGCGACGCCGCGTCACGCCCAGAGCTGGCCCTGGAGGGTGTCGATGGCCTCTTCCGTCGTCGCGGCGGTGTAGACGCCGGTCGACAGGTACTTCCAGCCGCCGTCGGCGACGACGAAGACGACGTCGGCGCTCTCGCCGGCCTTGAGCGCCTTGGTCGCGACGCCGATCGCCGCGTGCAGGGCGGCGCCGGTGGAGACGCCGGCGAAGATGCCCTCCTGCTGGAGGAGTTCACGGGTGCGGGTGACGGCGTCGGCGGAGCCGACGGAGAAGCGGGTGGTGAGGACGGAGGCGTCGTACAGCTCGGGGACGAAGCCCTCGTCGAGGTTGCGCAGGCCGTAGACGAGGTCGTCGTAGCGCGGTTCGGCGGCGACGATCTTGACGTCGGGCTTGTTCTCGCGCAGGTAGCGGCCGACGCCCATGAGGGTGCCGGTGGTGCCGAGGCCGGCCACGAAGTGGGTGATGGACGGCAGGTCGGCGAGGATCTCGGGGCCGGTCGTCGCGTAGTGGGCGCCGGCGTTGTCCGGGTTGCCGTACTGGTAGAGCATCACCCAGTCGGGGTGCTCGGCGGAGAGTTCCTTGGCGACGCGCACGGCGGTGTTGGAGCCGCCGGCGGCCGGGGAGGAGATGATCTCCGCGCCCCACATGCCGAGCAGGTCACGGCGTTCCTGCGAGGTGTTCTCGGGCATCACGCAGACCATGCGGTAGCCCTTGAGCTTGGCGGCCATGGCGAGGGAGATCCCGGTGTTGCCGCTGGTCGGCTCGAGGATGGTGCAGCCGGGGGTGAGGCGGCCGTCCTTCTCCGCCTGCTCGATCATGAACAGGGCGGGGCGGTCCTTGACCGAGCCGGTGGGGTTGCGGTCCTCCAGCTTCGCCCAGATCCGGACGTCGGCGGACGGCGACAGCCGCGGCAGGCGCACCAGGGGGGTGTTGCCCACCGCGGCCAGCGGGGAGTCGTAGCGCATCGCCGATCAGGCCATACCGCCGGCCACGGCCGGCAGGATCGTGACGCTGTCGCCGTCGGACAGCTTGGTGTTGATGCCGTCCAGGAAGCGGACGTCCTCGTCGTTGAGGTAGACGTTGACGAAGCGGCGCAGCTGCTCGCCGTCCACGATGCGGGCGTGGATGCCCGTGTGCCGGGTCTCGAGGTCGGTGAAGAGCTCGGCGAGGGTGTCCCCGGTGCCCTCCACCGCCTTCTGACCGTCGGTGTACTGGCGGAGGATGGTCGGGATGCGGACCTCGATGGCCATGGCTGAGGGCTCCTGTCGGAAGTGTCTGTCGTGGGTTCGTCAGGGCGCGCGGCGGCGCGCGGCAGTTCGCCGCGGCTCACGGCCCACGGCGGCAGCGGAAGATCAACAGATGGCGCTGTTCAGCCTGCACAGGTCGACGTGCAGCCGCGCCACGAGCAGTGTGCCCGGCGCCGTTTCGCTCACGTCGTGGAGAACCATGGGGTCATCGTATCGATTCCCGGACCGGTCTCCGGAGTGTGATCTCACGCTTCGGACACCTTTCTTCCACGATACGAGATCTGGGTCTGTTCCCGGGGTCAGTAGGCCTCGACGACCTTCACTTCCTCCTCGGTGACCTCGCCCTCCAGGATGCGGAAGGAGCGGAACTGGAACTCGCCGGCGCCGTCGGTGTCGGCGGTGGAGACCAGGACGTAGTGGGCGCCGGGCTCGTTGGCGTAGGAGATGTCGGTGCGGGAGGGGTAGGCCTCGGTCGCGGTGTGGGAGTGGTAGATGACCACCGGCTCCTCGTCGTTGTCATCCATCTCGCGGTACAGCTTCAGCAGGTCCTGGGAGTCGAACTCGTAGAAGGTGGGCGAGCGGGCCGCGTTCAGCATGGGGATGAAGCGCTCGGGGCGGCCGGCGCCCACCGGGCCCGCCACCACGCCGCACGCCTCGTCGGGGTGGTCCTCGCGGGCGTGGGCGACGATCTGGTCGTACAGGGCCTGGGTGATGGTCAGCATGGGGCTCAGGATAAGCAGACGGGCCGTTCCGTACCGAGGGGTGGTACGGAACGGCCCGTATGCCGGACGCCTTGAGCGGAGGGGCGCAGGGGGTGCCACGAGTACCCCCTGCGGCCCGGCGTCCCGGGGGAGGTCAGCCGATCTTCTCGAGCCGGGGTTCGTTGCGCCGGGTGACCTGCGGGTTGCGGAGCCAGAGGAAGAACCAGCCGACACCGAGGGCGACGGCCCAGCAGACCATCACGTACAGGCAGATCCTGGAGTCCGCGTCGATCGCGATCAGGGCGGTGACGAAGAGCAGGAACGCGATGGCGATCCAGGAGCAGACGGAGCCGCCGGGCGCCGGGAAGGAGGAGGCGGGCAGCCGGCCCGCGACGACCTTGCGGCGGTAGAGGACGTGGCTGATCAGGATCATCAGCCAGGTCCAGATGCCGGCCGCGGTGGCGACGGAGGTGACGTAGCCGAAGGCCTTCTCCGGGACGGTGTAGTTCAGGACGACGCCGATGCCCATGAAGATCACCGAGGTGAAGATGCCGAGCGCCGGGGTCTTGGTGGAGGACAGCTTCTTGAAGACCTTCGGGGCCTCGCCGTTGTCGGCGAGGTTGCGCAGCATGCGGCCGGTGGAATACATGCCGGAGTTGCAGGACGACAGGGCGGCGGTGAGGACGACGAAGTTGACGATGCCGGCGCCGGCCGGGATGCCGATGACCGCGAACGCCTTCACGAAGGGGCTGACCCCCTCGGAGAACTCGGTCCACTTGACCACGCACAGGATGACGGTGAGGGCGCCGACGTAGAAGAGGGCGATGCGCCAGGGCAGGGTGTTGATCGCCTTGGGCAGGGTCTTCTCGGGGTTCTCGGACTCGCCCGCGGTGACGCCGACGAGCTCGACGGCGAGGTAGGCGAACATGACGCCCTGCAAGGTCATCAGGGACGAGCCGATGCCCTTGGGGAAGAAGCCGTCGAAGGCCCAGAGGTTGGAGACGGCGGCGGTGTCACCGGCCTGGCTGAAGCCGAGGGTGAGCACGCCGAGACCGATCACGATCATGCCGATGATGGCGGTGACCTTGACCATGGAGAACCAGAACTCGATCTCGCCGAAGAGCTTCACCGAGATCAGGTTGGCGCCGAACAGGATGACCAGGAAGACCAGGGCCGAGGTCCACTGCGGGATCGCCGGGAACCAGTAGTTGATGTAGATGGCGGCGGCGGTCAGCTCGGCCATGCCGGTGACCACCCACATGAGCCAGTAGGTCCAGCCGGTGAAGTAGCCGAAGAACGGGCCGAGGAATTCGCGCGAGTACTCGGCGAACGAGCCCGAGACGGGACGGTAGAGCAGGAGCTCGCCGAGGGCCCGCATGATGAAGAAGATGATGACGCCAGCGAGGGCGTACATGACGATCAGGCTGGGTCCGGCCTTGGCGATGTTCGCCCCGGCTCCCAGGAAGAGCCCGACGCCGATGGCGCCGCCGATCGCGATCATCTGGACCTGGCGGCTGTTGAGGCCGCGCTCGTACCCCTCTCCGGGTGCGGACTCCGTGCCGACCTGCGGTGAGGCCATGTGTGGTGCGCCTTTCTCCATGCCGACCCGGGCCGCTGTCGGCCTCGGATCGGGTCTCGATCCCCCCGGACTGATGGAGTTGGGCGGGCTCTGGGAGTCCGCCCGTGCCTGGCCGGCGGTCGCCGGCTCGGTGGCGCACCCGGCGGAACATACGGGTGGTGTTCGCCGGGCGGTCGTGAAGATCTATCACGGCCGCCATACTGATAACACCGGCGGTTTGTGGTGCGCTTCACAGAGAGAAGCGGACAAAAGGCACCTGAAAAGCCCATAGGCGGCGGGCTCTTTGACGCGATCGTTACCCGGATTTGAGTGTCCTCTGAGCGAACACGTCAGCGGACTTTTCCGGACATTCGACGCCGACTCATGGCATGAGGGTCACGGCGCGTGGGTCACGGCGCGTGGGTCACGGCGCGTGGGTCACGGCGCGTGGGTCACGGCGCGTGGGTCACGGCATGAGCGTCGAGACGAGGGTCTCCTGGAGTCCGCCGAGCCACAGGTACGCCATCACCATCGGCTTGCGCGGGTCCTCGGCGGGGAGGTGGAAGAGGAGGTCGCTGTCGTCCTCGTCGCTGATCTCCAGGCGGGAGCCGATCGCGAGGCGCAGGTCGTTGAGGGTGCCGAGCCACCGGCGGGACTCGTCCGGCGACAGTTCCAGCACCGCGCCGCCCTCGCCGGCCGGGGTGAGCGCGTCCAGGGAGCGGATCACCGCGAGGGCGTTGTCGCGCTTGCCGGCCCGCAGGTCGTTCTCGGTGTAGCGGCGGAACTCGGCGGAGTAGGCCCGCTGCTTCTCGGCCTCCTCGGCGCGCGGGGTGGCCTCGGGGTCGCCGTAGGCGTCCGGGAAGAGGCGGCGCAGCACGGGGTCGGAGGGGGGTTCGCTCGGCCCCTCGGTGAAGAGGCCGGCGAACGGGTCGCCGGAGGCGTCCTCGGCGGGCCCGGGGCCGATGAGCTCCGTCAGCTGTACGGCGAGGGACCGGATGATGGAGATCTCGACCTCGTCGAGGGCGACGGCCGCGCCGCCGCCGGGGAGCGGTTCGAAGGTTCCTGGCATGGCGGCGATTGGCTGCTTCCGGTCCTGCGGGCGGGGGCGGGTCATGTCCGGATCGGTCACTTCCGGTCGTGCTGGAGGGTGGCCCACAGTCCGTAGCCGTGCATGGCCTGGACGTCGCGTTCCATCTCCTCGCGGGTGCCGCTGGAGACGACCGCCCGGCCCTTGTGGTGGACGTCGAGCATGAGCTTGGTGGCCTTGTCCTTGCTGTAGCCGAAGTACGACTGGAAGACGTACGTCACGTAGCTCATGAGGTTGACCGGGTCGTTGTGGACGATGGTCACCCACGGGACGTCGGGCTCGGGTACGGCGAAGACCTCCTCCGCCGATTCGGTGCGTTCGATCTCCAGGGGCGCGGGTGACGTCACACAGCCCATGCTGCCACCGCAGGGGGGTGGTCGCACAAACCGGCCCGCTGTTCCGGTGCCCGGACCCGAAATCGTCAAAGTGACGAAATGGGGGTAGCATCCCTGCCATGAACACAGCGGACCTTGGGCTGCCGGTGGATGTCCCCTCGACAGCGCTCTTCACTGACCAGTACGAGCTGACGATGCTGCGGGCCGCGCTGAAGGCCGGCACGGCCGGGCGGCGCAGCGTGTTCGAGGTCTTCACCCGGCGGCTGCCCGACGGCCGCCGCTACGGCGTGGTGGCCGGCACCGGGCGGGTGCTGGACGCGGTGGAGAACTTCCGTTTCGACCCGGGCGTCCTCGGGTTCCTGCGCGAGAAGGACATCGTCGACGAGGAGACCCTGGACTGGCTGGCCGGCTACCGCTTCTCCGGTGACATCTGGGGCTACCCCGAGGGGGAGGTGTACTTCCCGGGCTCGCCGATCATGCGGGTCGAGGGCAGCTTCGCGGAGTGCGTGCTCCTGGAGACGGTGATCCTGTCGATCCTCAACCACGACTCCGCGATCGCCGCCGCGGCCTCCCGGATGTCGTCCGCCGCCGGCGACCGGCCGCTGATCGAGATGGGTGCCCGGCGCACCCACGAGCTGGCCGCGGTGGCCGCCGCCCGGGCCGCGTACGTCGGCGGCTTCGCCTCCACCTCCGACCTGGCGGCCGGCTTCCGCTACAACATCCCGACCGTGGGCACCTCCGCCCACGCCTTCACCCTGCTGCACGACAGCGAGCGGGACGCCTTCCGGGCCCAGGTGGACTCCCTCGGCGGCGGTACGACGCTGCTGGTGGACACCTACGACGTGGCCGAGGCGGTCCGCACGGCCGTGGAGATCGCCGGTCCTGAGCTGGGTGCCGTGCGGATCGACTCCGGTGACCTGCTGCTGGTGGCGCACCGGGTGCGGCAGCAGCTGGACGAGCTGGGCGCCACCGGCACGAAGATCATCGTGACCTCGGACCTGGACGAGTACGCCATCGCCTCGCTGGCGGCGGCGCCCGTGGACGCGTACGGGGTGGGCACCCAGCTGGTGACCGGCTCCGGGCACCCGACGGCCTCCATGGTGTACAAGCTGGTCGCCCGCGCGGAGTCCGCCGATCCGAAGGCGCCGCTGGTGCCGGTGGCGAAGAAGTCCACCGGCGGCAAGACCTCCGTCGGCGGCCGCAAGTGGGCCGCGCGGCGGCTGGACGAGCACGGGGTCGCCGAGGCCGAGGTGGTCGGCACCGGTGCGGTGCCGGGCGACCTGGCCGACCGGCAGCTCCTGGTGAAGCTGGTCGAGGGCGGCGGGGTGATCGCCCGGGAGCCGCTGGACGTGGTCCGCGACCGGCACGCGGCGGCCCGCGCGGGTCTGCCGCTGTCCGCCACACAGCTCTCCCGCGGGGAACCCGTCCTTCCGACGGAGTACGCGCACGGGCCGTCGGGTAGCTGAAAGCGTGCCCCCCGTGCGCGGGGCGGGGCTTCCGGTACGCGGGTGGGGGCTCCCGCCCGCCCTGCCGTGCCCCTGTCCGCGTCGTCCGTAATTCAATAGGCTCGGAGGTTCACCCGGCCGGGCCGTCCCCACCCGACCCCATAGCCGAAGGACACCGACCATGCGCCGCGCACTGATCGTCGTCGACGTGCAGAACGACTTCTGCGAGGGGGGCAGCCTCGCCGTGGCCGGCGGTGCGGATGTGGCCGCCGCCATCACCGAGCTGATCGGGCAGGCCCCCGCCGGTTACCGGCACGTGGTGGCCACCCGGGACCACCACATCGCGCCCGGCGGGCACTTCGCCGACAACCCCGACTACGTCCGGTCCTGGCCCGCGCACTGCGTCGCCGGGACGGAGGGGGTCGGCTTCCATCCGAACTTCGCCCCCGCGGTGACGTCGGGCGCGGTCGACGCCGTGTTCGACAAGGGGGCGTACTCGGCCGCTTACAGCGGGTTCGAGGGGGCCGACGAGAACGGGACGTCGCTGGCGGAGTGGCTGCGGGAGCGGGGGGTCGACGAGGTGGACGTGGTGGGGATCGCCACGGATCACTGTGTGCGGGCGACTGCGTTGGACGCGGCGCGGGAGGGGTTTCGCACCCAGGTGCTGCTTGATCTCACCGCGGGGGTGGCGGCGGAGACCACCGAGCGTGCGCTGGAGGAGCTGCGCTCGGCGGGGGTGGAGTTGTCGGGCAAGCCGGTTGTGCAGTAGCCCGGTGCCGGGGTGGGCCGGGGGGTGTGTCAGCTCGCGGCGCTGAGCCGGTGCCTCCCCCACTCTCGGCTCCGCTCGAGCGGAGGGACCCCCATCGCCCACCCGTGCCGCCCTGGGGGCACCTCCCGGGCCCTTGAGGCACTTGGGGGAGGCACGACTGCCCGCAGTTGCGTCTATGCCCGCGTGGGGGGTCTGAGCAGGGCTCTTATGGGGTGCCAGAGTTCCAGGGTCAGGGTGTCGGCGGTGGGGGCCGTGCGCCATATGAGGCCGTCGGGGTGGTGGAGGACCGCCGTGATCTCGTCGGGGGTGGGTGGGGCGGCGTTGCCCCGCAGGTAGATCGCTCGCAGGCCCAGGTTGCGGAGCCTGGTCAGGGCTCGTGCGCGGTTCTGGGCGTGGACGAGGACGCGGACTCCGGCCGGTGCGTCGGCGGCGGGGCTGGGCAGGTTCAGCGCCACCACCACCGTGCCGTTCGGCAGCTTGCAGAAACCTCCTGCGGCCATGTGGTCACATCCCCGTGTCAGCCGGTGTCAATAAGCGGGTCACAGGAGGCACCTAAACACGGATCGGCGGTGACCCGCCAGGGGGTCACCGCCGATCATGCTCTGACCTGCGAAGATGCTATTTACCTGCCCGCAGGGCCGACCTCGAGCTCGATCGTCGAGCCGTCCCTGGCCTCCTTGAGGATCTTGATCTTCGTGTTGGTGTCAGTGACCTTGACGCCGGCGGTCGGGTTCGACTCGTCGTAGTAGGTGCTGGTGCGGTCGTTGAAGACCGGCACGCCCTTCGACGACGGGATCCAGGTCGCCACGTCCGCCTTGTGCAGCGTCATGCCGTCGGTGCGGTACTTGCTGAACGGCGCGTCGTAGGTCTGGATGCGGTTGCGCATCAGCGTGCCGTCGGACCACTTCAGCGCGGTCGGGTGCGAGTCGATCGGCAGGACCAGACCGGCGCCCGGGTGCTGGCTGGTGTTGTTGTCCGCCTGGGAGGTGTCCCACTTCCAGATCAGCAGGCCGTTCTGGTACGCGTAGTGCTCGACCCAGTCCGGGCGGGACGTGAAGCCGAAGTTGTACGGGCCGACCTCGAGGGTCTTGTCGTACGACACGTACTGGCGGTTCTCGGCGATGTAGTACTGCGCGTAGTCCTTGGTGAAGGACGCGCCGACGCGGGAGAAGCCGGTCGCCGTCCAGGCGGCGTCCGCGCTCTCGGCGTTGTCGGAGAAGACCGGGGCGCCGTCCGCCGTCACGGTGATCGCGTCGGCCGTGAAGCCCTTGAGGGCCACGCCGCCGTCGCTCTGGTAGCGGAAGCGCAGGTCGATCTTCTGGCCGGCGTAGGCGTCGAGGGAGTACGCGAACTTCTTGTAGCCGTCGAGCGTGCCGTGCAGGGCGGGCTTGTCGCTGCCGTCGCGCGGGACCGGCTGGCCGTCGACCGTGCCGTCGATGGCGGTCCAGTTGGCGCCGCCGTCGGTGGACACCTCGGTGTAGAGGTAGTCGTAGTTGGCCTCGATGTCGTACCAGCCGTCGAAGGTGAGGGCGGCGGACGTCTTGCCGGTCAGGTCGACCGAACGGCTCAGGGTGTTCTTGAGGTTGTCACCGCTGCCGCTCCACCACTGGGTGCTGCCCTCGGCCGGCGGGACGATCTCGGTGGTCACGGCCTTCTTCGGCAGCGTGACGACCAGCGCCTGCTTGTTCTTGGTGTTGTACTCGGCGACGCCCAGCTTGTGCCAGGAGTTGACGCCGGCCTTGGCCGTGTCGTAGTTCAGCCAGCCGAGCTGCAGCTTGTCCCAGGCGGTCATGTCGCCGGGCAGGTCGCCGATCTCCTTCTTCCCGGTGCCGAGCCAGGAACCGGAGGACATCAGCGTCCAGAAGCCGGTGGAGTTCTCGCCGCCGGCGGTGTCGTAGTGGTCCGGCAGACCGAGGTCGTGGCCGTACTCGTGGGCGAAGACGCCGAGTCCGCCGTTCTCCGGCTGGACGGTGTAGTCGCCGACCCAGATGCCGGTGGAGCCGATCTGCGCGCCGCCGAGCTTGTTCTGCTCGGGGCCGGTGGCGCCGGCGTCGGTGCCGAAGGCGTACCAGCGGTGGGCCCAGATCGCGTCCTCGCCCTGGGCGCCGCCGCCGGCGGACTCGTCCTCGCCGGCGTGCACGATCTGGAAGTGGTCGATGTAGCCGTCGGGCTCGTTGAAGTCGCCGTCGCCGTCGAAGTCGTAGCGGTCCCACTCGTCGAACCGGGCCGCGTCCGCCTTGATCTGGGCGTCGGTGCGGCCGGCCGCCTTCTGCTGGGCGACCCAGGCGTTCAGGCCGTCGCTGACGACGTTCCACACGCTGGGGCAGTTGGTGTCGCCGCAGGCGTTGTTGCCGTAACGGGCCTCGTTGTACGGGACCTTGACCCAGTCGGAGACCTCGCCCTCGACCGAGTAGCGGCCGGAGGACTGCTTCTCGTAGTAGGTCTTGACCGAGTCGACGCCCTTGCCGGACCCGAAGTACAGGTCCTCGAAGTGCTGCTGGTCGTAGTCCTCCTGCCAGGCCGTGGAGTTGTCCGTCGCGCGGTCCGGCTCGGCGATCTGGTTGTGCAGCGGGCCGGCGTCGCCGCCGTAGCGGCTGTCGACCTTGTCGCCGAACTCGACCAGGATCGTGAAGATCTTGTCGGTCTTCTCGCGGCCGAGCTCTACGTACTTGCTGTCGCCCTTCTTGCTCTTCAGCTGGACGACCTTCGAACCGTCACGGTCCTTGACCGATGCCTTACCGGATATGACCTGGTTGAGGGCTTCCTCGCGCTGGGCCTCCTGCGTCTTGGTGAGCGGGCCCGCGAGGTCGTGCTCGACGTGGTCGTGGTCGGCCGGATCGTGCCGGTCCACGGCGCCGGGACGGTCGGCCTTGTCGGCCGGGTCGGCCTGGGCCACGGTGAACGCAGAGCAGGTGGCGGTGACCGCCGCGAGGGCCACGCCTGTCGCGGCCGCTCTGAACGTCCAGGGTCTACTGGTCACTTGAGATCCCCTCCCGCGTGCGTGCGCGCGGCCGAAGGAGGTTCCGTCTATGGAAGGTCCCGCACGCACGTGATCAACGCGTGTAGTCAAGTGACGACATTTGACTAGAGGTTCGCAAGAAAAAACAGTCCTTGACTTGAACAGTTCAATTGCATTATGCGGAGCCGGCGTCCGCTTACCGGACACACCCGGGCGAAACCCCGCGGGCGCGCACGACCGTCCACTTGATGGACGCCATGAATCCGTGCGCCCCCTGTGCACCGGCCCTGTCGGTCAGGTCACGCTTACCGTCCGTTCCGCTCGGGCACGCTCGCGGTTAGAGTCGTTTGGTGAAACCGCCCTGAACCGGTGGAAAGCCAGGCGGACAGCTCCCGACTCCCGAGGACACGATGGCCATGCCCCGTCCGACTGTCGCTCAGCTCGTTTACGGTTCGTGCACCGTGATCTTCTCGACGTTCGTCATGCTGCTGTTGTCCGGAGCGAGTTCGGTCGTGGGCGTCGCGCTCGTCGCCGTCTCGGCGCTCACCCTCGGACTGCTGGTGGCCATGACGGTTCCGTCCTTCGGGCCCCGGCGGCCCGCCGTGGCGGAACGGCCCGCGGCCCCGGAGCCGGTACGGCCGGTCCAGCCGGCGCAGCCGGTACGGGCCACCGTCGTCCCTCCGGCCCGCGAGCCGGTGCGGGAGCGCGCGGCGTCCTGACCGGGCGCCGCCCTCATCCGGTGCCGACCACCACGGTCTTGGCCGCCTTGTCGTGCAGGCCCTGCTTGTAGGGCCGGTCGAAGAAGCTCCAGCCGCCCGCGATCACGGTCCACACGCAGGCGCAGCAGAACGCGAACGGCAGCCACAGCACGAGGGCGCGGATCAGCGCGGTCTGCACGGAGGGGGTGGAGCCGTCGGCGAGGTCGGCCACCCGCATGCGCAGCCATTTCTTGCCCAGGGTCTGGCCGCCTCGGGCGGTCATGAAGGTGTCGTAGGCGATGTAGAGGACCGCGGCGACGACGGACTGCGCGAAGGAGTTGCCGACGTTGATCTCGTCGCCGTCGACGTTGTACTCGCTGACCCCGAACGGCCAGGTGAGCAACCAGACGACGATGCCGACGAGGATCATGTCGATGACGCGGGCGAGCGTGCGCCTGCCGCTGTCGGCGAGCGGGGGCATGCCGGCGAGGGGGTCGGAGGGGCCGGGGGGACCTCCGTAGGGGCCGCCGCCGCCACCGCCGTAGGGGCCGCCGCCGTACGGCCCGTCACCGCCTCCGGGTGGCGGGGGCGGGCCGCCGGGAGTGTCGTACGGGGAGCCCGGCCCCGGGGTCTCGGGGCCGCCCGGCGGGGGGTGCTTCTTGAACGGGTCGTCGTCCGGCGGCTGCCGACCGGAGCCGGGGGGCGGTTCGGTGGTCATGCCCCGAGTCGACCGTGAACCCTCCGGCCCCGCATCCGGCGAGCGGCCGTCCGGAGTAGCGGCGGTACGGGTGACGCGGACTCAGCCGGCGGCGACGAACGTGTGCGCGGCCTTGTCGTGCCAGCACTGGCGCCAGGGCTTGTCGAACAGGCACCACAGGACGCCGACGACACCGACGACGAGCAGCCCGGGCACGCTGTAGACGAGCCAGCGGCGCAGGGCCGCGCCGAAGGACGGCGCCTCGTGCCCCTCGATGTCCCGCACCTCGATGCCCAGCAGCCTCTTGCCCAGGGTGCGGCCCCACTTGACGGTCGGCAGCACCTCGAGGAGGACACCGGCGAGGAGGAGGACGGCGAGGACGATGCCCAGGTGCACGGAGGTGGTGCCGTCGAGCAGCCAGACGGTGACGGTCTCGCCGGACAGTTTGGCCGCGTCGATCTTCGCGTCGATGTGGTCCATGGCCTTGATGCCGAGCGGCACGGCGGCCACCGCGGTGACGGCGCCGAGGACGACGGTGTCCAGCAGCCGGGCGGCCAGCCGCCTGCCGAGCGCGGCGGGGCGGGCCGCGGCCTGACGCCGGGCGGCGGCCTGGAACACGTCCTCGACCGGCGGCTTCCAGGGCGCGACGGGCGGCTCCTCGCCGCCGGCCAGCCGGTGCACCTGCTGCGCCCAGGAGGACTGGCCCCCGCCGGCACCGCTCGACAGGGGCGCGGCGGCGGCAGCGGCCTGCGGGGGTACCGCGCCCGCCGCGTGCCCCGCCCCCGCCGGGCCCGCGGTCTGCGGGGGGACGGCCGGGGCGGTGGCCTGCTGGGGTCCGGACGGCGCCGTGGCGGCGGCCGTGGCGGCGCGGGCGGCCGCCGCCTTGCCGGCCCCGAACCCGGGCCGTCCGGAGGCGGTGGAGCCCGCCTGCTGCCCCGCGGCGTCCTGTCCCGCGCGCGGGGTGACGGCGCGGAAGGTCATGGTGCCCTCGTCCGCGTGTTCTCCGTCGGGGGCCCCGGCCTCCTGCCGCGGCTTCGGCGCCGGCCTGCGGAACACGAAGGTGTTGCCCGAACCGGCCGCGGTCCGCTCGTCCGGGGCGTCCGCGCCCGCGGGCCCGCCCTCCGGCGCGGAGGGCGCGGAGGGCGCGGAGGGCGCGGAGGGCGTGGACGGCGGGGCCGTGTGCGGCACCCTCGGGTCGGCGCCCCAGGACACCTTGCGGTCCTGGTCGCCGCCGAAGCCGGTCTGGTGGGAGCGGTCGGCGCCCCACGCCGAGGCGGGCTCGGGCCGGCTGCCGTGCTGGGACTCGGCCTGGGGCTGGGCCGGGGACCGCTCCTCGAGGGGGTCCTCGTCGAAGAAGTGCGGTCCGGTCTCCTCGACGGAGGGCCGCGCCGGGCCCGCGCCGGGCGGTGGTGCGAGCGACTCGCCCTCCTTGGGCGCCGGACGGCTCGTGCCCGGTACCCAGGAGGCACCGTTCCAGTACCGGACATATCCGGGAATGGACGGGTCCGGGTAGTACCCTTCGCGGGGCCTGTCGTCGCCGGGGGCCGGGGTTGGGGCACTCATTCCGTCGTCCCGTATCTGCTCGGTGGGGTGGGTCGGGGGGAACCACATCTATCAGACGGGCGGGGACCTGACCGCCCGTCCGGCCGGACCCCACCCCTTTCGGGCATCTTCTCGTTCAGAAGAGCTTGCCCGGGTTGAGGATGCCCAGCGGGTCGAAGACCTGCTTGACGGCCCGCTGCATCTCCAGTCCCACGGGGCCGATCTCGCGCGCCAGCCACTCCTTCTTCAGCACGCCGACCCCGTGTTCGCCGGTGATGGTGCCGCCGAGTTCCAGGCCGAGCGCCATGATCTCGTCGAAGGACTCCCTCGCCCGCCGCGACTCCTCGGGATCGGACGCGTCGAAGCAGACCGTCGGGTGGGTGTTGCCGTCGCCGGCGTGGGCGACGACGCCGATGGTGAGCCGGTGCTTCTCGGAGATCCGCTCGACGCCGTCGATGAGCTCGCCGAGCCGGGAGCGGGGCACGCACACGTCGTCGATCATCGTCGTGCCCTTGACCGCTTCGAGGGCGACCAGGGACGACCGCCGTGCCTGGAGCAGCAGTTCGGACTCGGCGGCGTCCTCGGCCGGCACGACCTGGGTGGCGCCGGCGGCCTCGCACAGCGCGCCGACGGCGGCGAGGTCGGCGGCCGGGTCGGTGGTGTCGAAGGCGGCGAGCAGCAGGGCCTCGGTGGACTCCGGGAGGCCCATGCGGGTCATGTCGTTGACGGCCTTGACCGTCGTACGGTCCATCAGTTCGAGGAGTGAGGGGACGTGCCCGCCGGCCATGATGCGGCACACGGCGTCGCAGGCGGCGGCGCCGGAGGAGAACTCGGCGGCCAGCACCAGCTGCCCGGGCGGTTTGGGCCGCAGGGCGAGGACCGCGCGGACGACGACGCCGAGGGAGCCCTCGGAGCCGACGAAGAGGCGGGTCAGGTCGTACCCGGCGACGCCCTTGGCGGTGCGGCGGCCGGTGGACATCAGGCGGCCGTCGGCCAGGACGACGTCGAGGCCGAGGACGTACTCGGCCGTCACCCCGTACTTCACGCAGCACAGCCCGCCCGACGCGGTGCCGATGTTGCCGCCGATGGTGCACATCTCCCAGCTGGAGGGGTCCGGCGGGTAGGAGAGGCCGTGTTCGCCGACGGCCCGGGAGAGGGTGGCGTTGACGACGCCGGGTTCGACGACGGCGATCCGGTCGACCGGGTTGATCTCCAGGACGCGGTCCATCCTGGTCAGGGAGAGGACGATGCAGCCGTCGGTGGCGTTGGCGGCGCCGGACAGCCCGGTGCGGGCGCCCTGCGGGACGACGGGGACGCGCAGTTCGGTGGCGGTGCGCATGACGTGCTGGACCTGTTCGACCGTGCGCGGCAGGACCACCACCGCGGGGCTGCCGGCCGGGCAGAAGCTCGCCATGTCGGTGGCGTAGGAGGCCGTGACGTCGGGGTCGGTGAGGACGGCCTCGGGCGGCAGGCCGCCGAGCAGCCGGTCGACGAGGGGGCCGGCCGCCACCGTGTCTTCATCGCGTCGCGCTTCGATACGGCTCATGATCACAGCGTGGCACCGGGGGCCATCGGTGTGAACCCCGCGTACGGCAGCCGCGTCACACCGGAGTGTGATCATCGTACGGACATGGGGTGGGGCGCACAGTGTGCGCCATGACTGTGTGCGCCACGGACGACAAGCCACATGAGCCCCGGCGGCGGGTCCGCCGGCGGGCGCTGCTCGCCTCGGCCACCGGGTGCGCGGTGCTGGGCGGGGTGCTGGTGCTGCTGCCCCGGTGGCAGCAGGCACCGCCCGCACCGGATCCGGGGGCGCGGGCACTGGTGGCGGTCACCAGCGGGGTGCCGGCCGCGCTGCCCGACCTGCAGGCACTGGTCGAGGAGCGCGAGCGGCGGGTGCGGAGGCATCCGGGGGACGCGGAGTCCTGGGCGGTGCTCGGGGCGGCCCGGGTGGAGCAGGGGCTGCGGCTGGCGGACCCGGCGTACTGGCCGCGGGCCGAGCAGGCGCTGCGCACCTCGCTGAAGGTGCGGGCGAAGAAGAACGCCCCGGCGCTGCGGGGGCTGGCCGCGCTGGCGAACGCGCGGCGGGACTTCGCCGGGGCGCGGAAGTGGGGTGAGGCGGCGCGGAGGCTGGAGCCGGAGCGGTGGACGACGTATCCGCTGCTGATCGAGGCGTCCGCCGGGCTCGGTGACGACGAGGAGGCGGGGAAGCTGCTGGAGAAGCTGCAGGACCTGCGCTCCGGCCCCGCCGTGATGGCGCGGGCGGCGGCCGTGTACCGGGACCGGGGGTGGCGGGAGGACGCGGCGGCGAAGCTCGCCGACGCGGTGTCGGCCGCCGGGGAGCCGGCCGAGCGGGCGGCGTACCTGGAGCGGGCCGGGCAGCTCGCCTGGGAGCGCGGCGACCGTCAGGACGCGCTGCGGCACTTCCAGGAGGCGGTGCGGATCGACCCCGATCAGCGGGCGGCGCAGGCCGGGCAGGGCAGGGCGCTGGCGGCGCTGGGGCGGATGACGGAGGCGCTGAGCGCGTACCGGATGGCGCTGGCGAAGCAGCCCCGGCCGGAGTACGCGCTGGAGCTGGGTGAGCTGTACGAGTCGTTGGGGCTGAAGCGGGCGGCGGAGGTGCAGTACGGGGTGCTGCGGGAGCGGGTGCGGCTGGCCGCGGCGCACGGGGGTGACGAGGAGGTGGTGCTGGGGCGGTTCGAGGCGGATCACGGGGACGCGGAGGGTGCCGTGCGGCGGCTTCGGGCGGAGTGGGAGCGGCAGCCGTCGACGGAGGTGGCGGACGCGCTGGGGTGGGCGCTGCACCGGGCCGGGGAGGACGAGGAGGCGTTGCCCTTCGCGGTGCGGGCGACCGAGGGGACGGAGGGCGGGGGTGTGCGGAGCGCGTTGTACGTGTTCCACCGGGGGGTGATCGAGCGGTCGCTGGAGCGGTACGGGGCGGCGCGGCGGCACTTGACGGAGGCGTTTCGGATCAACCCGTGGTTCTCGCCGTTGTGGGTGCCGCGGGCGAAAGCGGCGCTGGCCCGCCTGGGCGAGCCTTCCGCCCAGGCGGGGCCTGAGTCTTCCTGAGCCGGGGGGGTGGGTCGCGCGGCCCGGCGCTTACGGGGTGCCTCCCCCACTCTCGGCTTCTCCCCCACTCTCGGCTTCGCTCGAGCGGGGGGACCCCCATGAGCGGGGGGACCCCCATCGCCCACCCGTGCCGCCCTGCGGCACGACTGCCCGCGGGAGCGAGAGGGGCGTTACAGGTTGCCGCGCTTGGCCTGCTCCCGCTCGATCGCCTCGAAGAGGGCCTTGAAGTTGCCCTTGCCGAAGCCCATCGAGCCGTGGCGTTCGATGAGTTCGAAGAAGACCGTCGGGCGGTCCTGGACCGGCTTGGTGAAGATCTGGAGCAGGTAGCCGTCCTCGTCGCGGTCGACGAGGATCTTCAGCTCGCGCAGCGTCTCGACCGGCACCCGGGTCTCGCCCGCCCACTCGCCGAGGGTGTCGTAGTACGAGTCGGGGGTGTCCAGGAACCGGACGCCGGACGCGCGCATCTGGCGGACCGTCTGCACGATGTCGTTGGTGTTCAGCGCGATGTGCTGGACGCCGGCGCCGCCGTAGAACTCCAGGTACTCGTCGATCTGGGACTTCTTCTTGGCAATGGCGGGCTCGTTGATCGGGAACTTGACCTTGAGCGTGCCGTCGGCCACCACCTTCGACATCAGCGCGCTGTACTCGGTGGCGATGTCGTCGCCCACGAACTCCTTCATGTTCGTGAAGCCCATGACCTTGTTGTAGAACTCCACCCACTCGTTCATCCGGCCGAGTTCGACGTTGCCGACGCAGTGGTCGATCGCCTGGAAGGTGCGCCGGGCCGGCGGCTCGACGATCGGGTCGGCGGCGACGTACCCGGGCAGGTAGGGACCGTCGTAGCCGGAGCGCTCGACCAGCGTGTGGCGGGTCTTGCCGTAGGTGGCGATCGCGGCCAGGACGACGGTGCCGTGCTCGTCCTTGAGCTCGTACGGCTCGGCGACGGAGCGGGCGCCGTGCTCGACGGCGTAGGCGTACGCGGCGCGCGCGTCCGGAACCTCGATGGCGAGGTCGACGACGCCGTCGCCGTGCGCGGCCACGTGGTCGGCGAGGAAGGCGCCCCACTCGGTGGACTGCTTGATCACCGAGGTGAGGACGAAGCGGGCGGAGCCGCTCTCCAGGACGTAGGCGGCGGTCTCGCGGTTGCCGTTCTCCGGTCCGGAGTAGGCGACCAGCTTCATGCCGAAGGCGGTGGAGTAGTAGTGCGCCGCCTGCTTGGCGTTGCCCACGGCGAAGACGACCGCGTCCATTCCCTTGACCGGGAAGGGGTCGGCCTGCCGGGCGGTGTCGGGAGCGTGGTGTGTGGTCTGCGTCATAGGGGCAGGGTGGTGCAGCCCTGCAAGGTGCGCAATAGTTCGCCAGTTCACTGGGCAATGTGTCCAGTCGTATGCCCGTACCATCGGGCTTTCTGTACAGGATGACCACCGGGGAGGCCGGTATGGCGATCGATCATCTGGACGGGCGGATCATCCTGCTGCTGGCGCGGGAGCCGCGGATCGGGGTGCTGGAGATGTCGCGGCGGCTCGGGGTGGCGCGCGGGACCGCGCAGGCCCGCCTGGACCGGCTTCAGTCGAACGGAGTCATCCGCGGATTCGGCCCCCAGGTGGATCCGGCGGCCCTCGGCTACCCGGTCACGGCGTTCGCCACGCTGCAGATCCGGCAGGGTCAAGGAGCCGACGTGCGGGCCCACTTGGCGACCGTGCCGGAGATGCTGGAGCTGCACACCACGACCGGCACCGGGGACATGCTGTGCCGCCTCGTGGCACGCTCCAACGCCGACCTCCAGCGGGTGATCGACCGCGTCGTCGGTTTTGATGGCATCGTCCGGGCCTCCACGGCGATCGTCATGGAGAACCCCGTTCCGCTGCGGATCATCCCGCTGGTGGAGCAGGCCGCGCTCGGCGAGTGAACCGACCTGGCCGAGCTGGGGTGAGCCGCTGTGAACTTCTGGGAGTACCTGGGGAGCCGGCATCAGCAGCTGCTCGTCGACGCGTACCAGCACGCCAGTGTGGTCTTCCAGTGCATGGTGGTGGCGACCCTGCTCGGTGTGCTGATCGGGGTGGCCACCTACCGCAGCGACTGGGCGGGCAGCCTGGCCACGACCGCCACCGCCACCCTGCTGACCATTCCGGCGCTGGCCATGATCGGTCTGCTGATCCCGGTCGTGGGGCTCGGAGTGCCGCCGACGGTGATCGCGCTGACGCTGTACGGGCTGCTGCCGATCGTGCGGAACGCGATCGTGGGGCTGCGCGGGGTCGACCCGTCGCTGGTGGACGCGGCCAAGGGGATCGGCATGTCGCGCACGGCGCGGCTGGCGCGGGTGGAGCTGCCGCTGGCCTGGCCACCGATCCTGACCGGGATCCGGGTCTCCACGCAGATGCTGATGGGCATCGCCGCCATCGCCGCGTACGCCTCCGGCCCCGGCCTGGGCAACCTGATCTTCCGCGGGATCGCCTCGCTGGGCAGCAGGAACGCGCTGAACCAGGTGCTCGCGGGCACCCTCGGGATCATCGTCCTGGCCCTGCTGTTCGACGCCGCGTACGTGCTGATCGGGCGGCTGACCATTCCCAGGGGGATCCGTGCCTGATCTGCCTGATCTGCCTGATCTGCCTGACCCGTCCGGCCTGCCTGGTCCCGAGAGGCCCGGGACGGGGTCCGGGTCGGTCGGGGCGGCCATCGAGCTGGAGGGCCTGACCAAGCGGTACCCGGGCAGTGCGCTGCCGACCGTCGACAACGTCACCATGGACATCAGGGCGGGCGAGACGGTGATCTTCGTCGGCCCGTCGGGCTGTGGGAAGTCCACCACACTGAAGATGATCAACCGGCTGATCGAGCCGACGGGCGGCCGGATCCGCATCGGCGGCGAGGACGTCACCGACATGGACCCGGTGCGGCTGCGCCGCAAGATCGGGTACGCGATCCAGGCGAGCGGGCTGTTCCCGCACATGACGGTGGCGCAGAACATCGCGCTGGTGCCGAGGATGCTGCGCTGGCCGGCGGCCCGGGTGCGGGCCCGGGTGGAGGAGATGCTGGACCTGGTCGGTCTGGACCCCGGCGAGTTCCACGGCCGCTATCCGCGCCAGCTCTCCGGCGGCCAGCAGCAGCGGGTGGGTGTGGCGCGGGCGCTGGCGGCGGACCCGCCGGTGCTGCTGATGGACGAGCCGTTCGGCGCGGTCGACCCGATCACCCGGGACCACCTCCAGGACGAGCTGATCCGGCTCCAGCGGGAGCTGCACAAGACGATCGTCTTCGTCACCCACGACTTCGACGAGGCGATCAAGATCGGCGACCGGATCGCGGTGCTGCGCGAACGCTCCCACATCGCCCAGTTCGACACCCCGGAGGCGATCCTCACCAACCCCGCCGACGACTTCGTCTCGGGCTTCGTCGGCGCCGGGGCCGCGCTGAAGCGGCTCAACCTCACCCGGGTGCGGGACGTGGAGATCACCGACTATCCGACGGTGAGCGTCGACGACCCGCTCCAGCACATCTTCAACCGGCTCCGCTCCAGCGGCTTCAACGAGATCCTGCTGCTCGACAAGCGGGGCCGCCCCTACAAGTGGCTCAGGCGCGGCGACCTGACGCTCGCCAGGGGGTCGCTGGCCCGCGCGGGCACGCCGGTGCACGACACGGTGACCCGGGACGCGACGCTGCGGGACGCGCTGGAGGCGGTGCTCACCGACAACACGGGGCGGGTCGCGGTCACCGGGCGGCGGGGCGCGTACGAGGGTGTCGTGGACGTGGAGACGCTGATGAACTCCGTGCACGAGCTGCTGGAGGCGGACCGTCTGGAGGCGATGGACGCCCAGCACGAGCTCGAGGAGCAGCGGGCCGCACAGACGCACGCCGAGCAGGAGGGCTTCGGAGGCTTCGGCGGGGAGGCGAAGGCGTGAGGGCCTCCGCTTCCGGCCCTTCCGGCCCTTTCGGCTCCTCCGGTTCTTCCGGTTCTTCCGGCTCCTCCGGCTCCTCCGGGTGGCGGTCCGAGGGCGAGCACGAGGTGCGGGGGCTCGCGTTCCGGGACGAGGGCGGCGGGCCGCCGGACGAGGAGGGGGCCGCTCCCCCGCCCCCGGCCGCGAAGCCGCCCCGGGTGACCTGGCAGAAGCTGACGCTCCTGCCGGCGGTGCTGATCGCCGTGCTGCTCGCGACCTGGCTGTGGTTCGAGCAGGCGGACCTCGACGCGCTCACCCGCAACGCGCTGTCGAACGGGCAGGTGTCCAAGGCGCTGTGGCAGCACATCGAACTCACCGTGATCTCGACGTTCTTCGTGCTGGTCATCGCGATCCCGCTGGGCGTCCTGCTGACCCGCCGCATGTTCCGCAGGGCCACTCCGGCGGCGATGGCGCTGGCCAACATGGGCCAGGCCACCCCGGCGATCGGTCTGCTGGCGCTGCTGGTGATCTGGCTGGGCATCGGCCGCAAGGCCGCCCTGATCGGCATCATCGCCTACGCCGTGCTGCCGGTGCTGTCCAACACCATCGCCGGTCTGAAGGCCAACGACCCGACGCTGCTGGAGGCGGCGCGCGGCATCGGCATGTCCCCGCTGGGCGTGCTCACGCGGGTGGAGCTGCCGCTGGCCGTCCCCCTCATCCTCGCCGGTGTGCGGACGGCGCTCGTCCTGAACGTCGGCACGGCGACGCTGGCGACCTTCGGCGGGGGCGGAGGGCTGGGCGTGCTGATCACCACCGGGATCACCAGCCAGCGGATGCCGGTGCTGGTGGTGGGCTCGGTCCTCACCGTCGTCCTCGCGCTGCTGGTGGACTGGCTGGCCTCCCTGGCGGAGCTGCTGCTGCGGCCGCGGGGCCTGGAGGCGGGCCCATGAGACGGCGTACGTGTCTGCTCCTGGCCGGGGCGCTGCTGGCGGCCGCCTCGGGCTGCGGGCTGACCAGCGGCTCCCCCATGGTCGACGACGTGGAACCGGGCTCCATCGGCAGGGGGAAGCCGCTGGAGGGCGCGAAGCTCACCGTCACCTCGAAGGAGTTCACCGAGCAGCTGATCCTCGGCGCGATCATGGGCATCGCCTTCCAGGCGGCGGGCGCGGAGGTCGTCGACCGGACCGGCATCCAGGGCTCGGTCGGCTCCCGGGAGGCGGTCGTCAAGGGCGAGGCGGACGCCGGGTTCGAGTACACGGGCACGGCCTGGATCACGTACCAGGGCAACAGCAGGCCGATCCCGGACCCGCGCGAGCAGTGGGAGGCGGTGCGGGACGCGGACGTGCGGAACGGGGTGACCTGGCTGGAGCCGTCGGAGCTGAACAACACCTACGCCCTCGCCATGAGCCAGGCGAACTACGAGAGGTACCGCACCCGGACCCTGTCCGAGGTGGCGGAGCTGGCGAAGTCCGACCCGGGTGCGGTGACGCTGTGCGTGGAGGGCGAGTTCGCCAACCGCGCGGACGGACTGCCGGGCATGGAGAAGGCGTACGGCATGGACGTCCCGGCGCGCGACGTCACGCAGATGGACACCGGGATCATCTACACCCAGACCGCCGAGGGCGCCTGCACGTACGGCGAGGTCTTCACGACCGACGGACGCATCAAGTCCATGAACCTGGTGGTGCTGGAGGACGACAGGAAGTTCTTCCCCAACTACAACGCGGCGCCGACGGTCAACTCCGACACCTTCGAGAAGTGGCCGGCCATCGCGGAGGTCCTCGCCCCGGTGACGGCGAAGCTCGACAACACCGTGGCGCAGGACCTCAACGCGAGGGTGGACGTCGACGGGGAGGACCCGCACGAGGTGGCGCTGGACTGGATGGTGGAGGAAGGATTCGTCAAGGAGCGCTAGCAGGCGGGGACTTTCCCGGTGCCCTTCTCCAGCGCGACGAGGGCGTCGACGGCGCTCTTGAGGGTGGTGACCGGGATGAGGCGCAGGCCCTCGGGGAGTTCCGCCCGGGCGTCGGAGCACTCGGCCTTCGGCACCAGGAAGACGGTGGCGCCGTCCCGCTTGGCCGCCTGCGTCTTCAGGGGCACGCCGCCGACCGCGCCGACGGTGCCGTCCGCGTCGATCGTGCCGGTACCGGCGATGACCCGGCCGCCGGTGAGGTCGCCGCCGCTGCCGTCGCCGTTCAGCTTGTCGACGATGCCGAGGGAGAACAGCAGGCCGGCGCTGGGGCCGCCGACGTCGGCGAGCTTCAGGGAGACCTCGATGTCGTCGTCCTCGCGGTTCAGGTGGTTCAGGGCGGCCCGGGTGGCCTCGTCCTGGGACTCCTTCATCTGCTCGCGGTTGTACCGCTCGATCTCCTCGACGCTGTCCCCGCTGGGGTAGACGGAGTCACGGGGCATGACCGCCCGGTCCGTGCCGAACCAGCTGTCGATCACGTCCGGGAGGTCGACGCGGGTGTCCGGGGAGGTCGCCACGATGGTGGTCATCCGCAGCTGCCCGCTGGTTTCGCGGACGGGTGCGCCGGTGATCGTGATGACCGGGGTGCCCTTGTTCTCGCCGAGCACGTCCGCGGTCATGCCGGGGTGTGCGATGGAGAAGGGGAGCGGCGCGAACGCGGCTGTGGCCAGCAGGGCCACGACGGGGGCGGCCAGGACGGCGAGGGCTTGGGGACGCGTGAGGCGGGAGAGCACAGGGGTCATCGTAGCCGCGGGCAATCGTGCCGCCCCGCGGCACGATTGCCCGCGGCTGCGCAGGCGTCAGCGCAACGCCTCCGCCACCTCGCGGGCCGCGTCCATCACCCTCGTGCCGACGCGTTCCGGTACGACCTCCGACAGCATGACCACGCCCACGCTGCCCTCGACCCCGGTCACCCCGAGCAGCGGCGCGGCCGCCCCGCACGCGCCCGCCTCCAGCTCCCCGTGCGTCAGCGTGTACCCGGGATCGTCCGCCCGCTGCTGCCGGGCCGACAGGATCGCCTTCCCCGCGGCACCCCGCTCCAGCGGGTGCCGGAACCCCGCCCGGTACGCCACGTGGTAGTCCGTCCACGACGGCTCCACCACGGCCACCGCCAGCGCCTCCGCCCCGTCCACCAGCGTCAGGTGCGCGGTCGCCCCGATGTCCTCCGCCAGCGACCGCAGCGCCGGCATCGCCGCCTCCCGCACCAGCGGGTGCACCTGCCGGCCCAGCCTCAGCACACCCAGTCCGACCCGGGCCCGCCCGCCCAGATCACGGCGTACGAGAGCGTGCTGCTCCAGCGTGGCGAGCAACCGGTACACAACAGTCCGGTTCACCCCCAGTTTGTGGGAAAGCTCGGTGACGGTCAGCCCGTGGTCCGTATCGGCCAGCAGCTTGAGGACACGCAGTCCCCTGTCGAGCGTCTGAGAGGTCTCCGCGGTCACGACGCCCACTCCTTAGTGGTGAGGTCGGCGGCCCCCTCGCGGCAGATGCGTCACCGAGTCCCGTCGGTCACGCGCTTCAGAGGCCGCCGATCGGCCGGCGGCCCGGACGTGACCCGGGCACAGTCGCTTCACGGCTGCGCTCCGCGGCGGCGCTGCCACGGGGCGTGTGCGTAGCGGGACAGTAGCGAGCCGGTCCGGTCAGCGGAAGCCTCCGTCCAGAATCCGGGCACTCTCACAGGGAAGTCGTTCCGTTTGTCCTCATACGTACACGCAGCGTCACCGCATGCGCGTGGCCCACTCCTGCACCTTCTCGATCCGCTGGCGCAGCTGTCCCGCCGTGGCCTCGGCCGAGGGCGGGCCGCCGCAGACCCGGCGCAGCTCGGTGTGGATGACGCCGTGCGGTTTGCCGCTCTGGTGGACGTACGCGCCGACGAGGTTGTTGAGCCGCTTGCGCAGCTCCATCATCTCCTTGTGGGAGACCACGGGCCGCCGCTCGGCGGGCAGTTCGAGCAGATCGGCCTCGGTGTCCGGCTTCTTGCGGCTGTGCGCGATCTGCCGGGCCTGCCGCTTCTGGAGCAGCAGCTGCACCTGGTCGGGTTCGAGGAGCCCGGGGATGCCGAGGTAGTCCTGCTCCTCCTCGCTGCCGGGGTGGGCCTGCATGCCGAACTCGGCGCCGTTGTACATCACCCGGTCGAAGACGGCGTCGGACTCCAGCGCCTCGAAGGGCAGCATGTCCTGCTCGCCGGTGTCCTCGTCCTGCTCCCGGTTCGCCTCCTCCATCTCCTTCTCGGACTCGGCGTACGGGTCCTCCTCGCCCTCCTTCTTGGGCTTGTCGAGGACGTGGTCGCGCTCGCGCTCCATCTCGTTGGCGAAGCCGAGCAGGTCCGGGATGGTCGGCAGGAACACGGACGCGGTCTCGCCGCGCCGCCGGGACCGCACGAAACGGCCGACGGCCTGGGCGAAGAACAGCGGGGTGGAGATGGTGGTGGCGTACACGCCGACCGCGAGGCGGGGGACGTCGACGCCCTCGGACACCATGCGGACGGCGACCATCCAGCGGTCGTCACCGGCGCTGAAGTCGTCGATCCGCTTCGAGGCGCCGGCGTCGTCGGACAGGACGACGGTGGCCTTGTGGCCGGTGATCTCGCGGATCAGCTTGGCGTAGGCCCGCGCGGAGTCCTGGTCGGCGGCGATGACGAGGGCGCCGGCGTCCGGGATGGCCTTGCGGACCTCGGTGAGGCGCTGGTCGGCGGCGCGCAGCACGGCCGGCATCCACTCACCGCGCGGGTCCAGCGCGGTGCGCCAGGCCTGGCTGACGGCGTCCTTGGTCATGGGCTCGCCGAGGCGCGCCTCGATCTCGTCGCCGGCCTTGGTGCGCCAGCGCATGTTGCCGCTGTACGACATGAAGATGACGGGGCGGACGACGTTGTCGGCGAGGGCGGAGCCGTACCCGTAGGTGTAGTCGGCGGACGAGCGCCGGATGCCGTCGTCGCCCTCCTCGTACGTCACGAAGGGGATGGGGTTGGTGTCGGAGCGGAACGGCGTACCGGTGAGCGCGAGCCGCCGGGTGGCCGGCTCGAACGCCTCCAGGCAGGCCTCGCCCCAGGACTTGGAGTCACCGGCGTGGTGGATCTCGTCGAGGATGACGAGGGTCTTGCGCTGCTCGACCCGGTTGCGGTGCAGCATGGGGCGCACGCCGACACCGGCGTACGTGACGGCGACGCCGTCGTACTCCCTGCCGAGCGGGCCCGCGCTGTACTCGGGGTCGAGCTTGATGCCTATCCGTGCGGCGGCCTCGGCCCACTGCTTCTTCAGGTGCTCGGTGGGCGCGACGACGGTCACCTGCTGCACGACGTGGTGGTGCAGCAGCCAGGAGGCCAGCGTCAGCGCGAACGTCGTCTTGCCGGCGCCGGGCGTGGCGACCGCCAGGAAGTCCCGGGGCTGCGTCTGGATGTACTTCTCCATCGCCCCCTGCTGCCAGGCGCGCAGCTTGCCGGCGGTGCCCCAGGGGGCACGTCCGGGAAAGGCCGGGGACAGATGGTGCGAGGCGGTGCCGGCGGTGGTAGTCACGATCTCCGAGGGGGTGGTTCGGGCGGCGCATCTGCGTAGGACGACCGGGCCACCCTACCGATGGCCCGGTGGTGTCGACGCCGCTACGCGGCCGCACCACCCGAGGGTGGGACCCACATCACAACCGCCTCAGCCGCTCCGCGATCCCCCTCACATCACTTTCCGTCCCGGAGGCCACGTCGACGACCAGCGTGTACGCCGTGTCCTGGTCCACGCCGGCGAGGTCGACGCCGTTCACCGCGAGGAAGGTGGCGGTGGCCAGCCAGGCGGTGCGCTTGTTGCCGTCGACGAACGGGTGGTTCGTCGCGACGGCGTGGAGGAGGGCGGCGGCCTGCTCGTGCAGATCCTCGTACGCCGCGGTGCCGAACATTCGGGCGCGCGGGCGGTGCACGGCCGAGGCCAACAGCCCCGGCGCCCGCGTCTCGGGCGGCTGCCCGCCGAAGGCGACCTCGGCGATGGCCGTGACCTCGTCGACGGTGAGGTGCCGGGTCATTCGCCGAGCCTCCTCAGCAGCTCGGCGTGCTCCCTCGCGATGCGCTCGGCGACGGCACGTACCGACATGCCCTCAGCGTGCAGGTGGCGGCGCAGCGCTTCCTGCGCGACCTCCTCCGGAGCGCGGTCCTGCGCGTCAGCGAGGTCGTGGAGGGCCTGCCGTACGGCGGGGTCGAGGCGAAGAACGAGTTCGGACATGACGGAAGGCTACTGTCCGCGATCACATGGCGCCGAACGGTTCACGATGCGCGCTCCCGCACCCGCGTGGCCACCCACGCCCCCGCCAGCGCCACCGCCGCCATCGGCAGGAACACCGCGGCGAAGGCGGCCGGGTGGGAGCCGGTGGCCTCCGTGGCCGCGTGACTGACCGTGCCGCCGCCCAGGGCCGCGAAGGCCGCTCCCCCGGCGGCCAGCAGGATGACGTTGGACAGGCCGTCGGAGATCTGCAGGGCGGCGGAGTTGGTGCCGGCCTCCTCGGGGGCGGAGAGCTGGAGCAGCAGCACGCTGGTGGAGGAGATCACCAGGCCCATGCCGAAGCAGCCGAACGCCCAGGCGACCGCCACCGTCCAGGCCGGCACGGCGTCGACCAGCACACTGGGCGCCGCGGCGATGGCCGCCGCCACCAGCACCATCCCGAGGGTCATCAGACGCTCCCGGTACGGCTCCAGGCGGGGCCGGGACTGCACCCAGGAGCCCAGGGCCCAGGTGCCGCCGCCGGCCGCGAGGGAGAAGCCGGCGAGGGTGGGGCTGAGCCCGCGCTGGGTGACCAGCATCAGCGGGACGAAGGACTCCGCCGCGATGAAGGAGCCGGCGGCGACTCCGCGCAGCAGGACGACCGAGGGCAGTCCGCGCGCCGCCCGGTACGTGCCGCGCGGGAGCAGGCCGAGCACGGCGGGGACGAGCAGGGCCACGCCCAGCGCGCCCGGCAGCAGCGACAGCCGGCGCAGGTCCTGGGCGGCGTACTGGAGCAGGCCCGCGCCGAGGGAGATCGCCAGGGCCAGGCGGATGCGGCGGCCGTCGAAGGAGGCGGGCGCGTCCGCGTCCCCGTCCACCGGGCCGGACGCCAGGCGCCGTATCTGCGGCAGCGCGAGCGCCAGCGGGAACACCACGAGCACCGGGATGCCGAGGAACACCCAGCGCCAGCCGAGGTGCTCCGTCACCGCGCCGGAGGCCAGCGGGCCGACGATCGACGGCACCACCCAGCTCGCCGCGAACGCCGCCATGATCGCCGGTCGCAGCCGCTCCGGGTAGGCCCGTCCGACGATGACGTACAGCGCGACGATCACCAGTCCGCCGCCGAGTCCCTGCACGGCCCGCCCCAGGATGAACAGCCACATCGCCCCGGCCGTCCCGGCGAGCAGCAGTCCGGCCCCGAAGGAGGCGATACCCCAGGTCAGCGGCGCGAGCGGACCCCGCCGGTCCGACCACTGGCCGGACAGCACCATGCCGAACAGACTGGTCGTGAAGTACCCCGAGAACGCGAACGCGTACAGCGACACCCCGTCCAGCTCGCGCGCCGCCACCGGCATCGCCGTACCGACCGCCGTCGCCTCGAAGGCGATCAGCAGCACCACGGAGACGACACCGATGCTCAGCGCCCGGTAGGGGCCGCTCAGCACGGTCTCGTCGGGGGTGGTGGGCGAGGGGATGGCGTCGGCGGGCTCGGTGACATCGGTGTCACGCGGGTTCGGGGCGGTCATGGTCGCCAGCGTAAGGGCCACGACACGGCTTGACCCCTGTCGGGGGTCGGGACCGGCACCGGGACCTTGGTCGTAGGACCGGGACCCTTCGTCCATGAACGGCGTGTGGCGGTCGTATTGCGGCCCTTGGCGTTTCCTTGAGCGCCGCCTCCGGACCGCCGTACGGTCGTCCCACCGGTTCGGAACGGCGAGGCACCGCACGGTGCCTCGCTCCCCGACACGGCCGTGTGCCCGAGTGGCCCAGGGACTCGCCTGCAAAGCGAGGTACGCGGGTTCGATTCCCGCCACGGCCTCCACACGGGCGGGGTGCTCTCCGGAGCCCCCGCCCGCCTCGTCAGCCCACTGAAGGGGCGCGGAGAACTACGCGCCGACCACGTCAGCGCCCGAAGGGGCGCGGGGCTGTATCGACATGCGGCTCCGCCGCGTGGACGCGACCGGCCACGACGGCGCCGCACCCGACCGACAAACCCAACAACCGCGCCCCGGCGGAGCGCTACAGCACCCCGCCCGCCTCGTCCTGGAAGAGCTCCGTCCAGTAGTGCCAGTCCGCGTCGGGGGTGGTGCCCGTGGGGTCGATGGAGGACAGGACCTGGATCATCGTCAGCGCCAGCTGGTCGTAGGTGTCGCTGGTCAGCGCGTGGCCCGACGCCTCGTCGATGGCGTGCTCGCGGTGGAGCAGCCAGAGGGTGAAGGCGAGCGTGGAGATGTCCGTGTTCAGCGGGTGGAGGACGCCTTCCGGTTCGCTCCAGTTGAGCACCGCGCCCGTGGCGCCGTCGACGACCAGGCTGTTGTCCTCGATCAGGTACCCCAGGCGTATCAGGTGCTCGGCGCGGGCGGGGAGGCGGGCGTCGGGGAGCTCGCGTTCGTCGGCGTAGTACTCCGCGAGGGTGCGCAGCGGCAGGTCGGTGTCCAGCTGGAAGAGGAAGCCGTCCTCCGGCAGGCCCGTCTCGCGCAGGAAGCGGCGGGTCGGCTCGTGCTCGAGCGTCGCGGGGAAGTCGACCTCCTCGAAGCGGACCACTCCGCCCCGGCCGAACTCCCCGTCCAGCAGGCGCGGGGGGAGGTCCAGGGCCAGCCCCGAGGCCGTGCCGGGCCCCGCCACCAGGGCCAGCGGCCTGATCAGCGCGGCCATCTGCCAGAACGGCGCCGGCTCCCCGTCCGCGCCCTCCTCGAAGACCGCCAGCAGCTGCCGGGAGGCCTCCGCGACCGCCTTGGTGCCGTACCGGCCCGCGTACGCGGCGAACTGGCCGCGCAGCCCCGCCAGTTCGTCCGTCGCCGCCGCGAACCGCACCAGCGTCGGCAGGGACGGGGCGAGCGGGCGGCGGTCCATCAGGTCGGGGCGGTCGTGGAAGAAGAACGTCGTGGACACCTCGCCGGTCGCCCCGTCGAGCAGCACCGACTCCGTCTCCAGACCGGCCGGGCCCAGCAGTCCGCCGATGACCAGCTGGTCGCGCAGCTCCGCGGGGAGCCGGTCGCCGGGATCGCCCGTCGAGTCGCCCACCGTGCGCGGGCCGCCGGGCCGGGTCAGCTCCGCGAAGCTGAACAGGCCGCTGTCGGCGGGCAGTCCGGGACCGGTCAGCCAGCCGCGCGTGGACGCGTGCGTGACAAAGGGATCGAGGTCGGCGTCGGTCAGCGTGATCGTCGCCGTGGCAACGGTGTCGGTCGTGCTCATGATTCCCCCGCGATACGTGTGCTCGGTCCCGGGCCCGCGAACGCCCCGCCCCGGGCAGGACGGCCCGGGCCCTTCCGGATCCGACAGCCGTCCCCCACTGCTCGGAACACTACGCGGCACCACTGACAACGCCCCGGACCGAGGGCGGAGCGTGCGACGCCCCCGTCACAGAAGACGCCTGAGCGACCGTTCGCGTTGCCTTCCCGCGGGAATCGCCCGGAACGACGCTCAGCCCCCGGTCACCACCGCGGCCTGCGGACGGATCGGCAGACGGTTCACCGGGCGGCCCGTGGCGGCCCGTACGGCGGAGGCGATCGCCGCCGGCGAGGTCACCACCGGCACCGCGCTGACCGCCTTCGCGCCGAACGGCGCGACCACGTCCCGCTCCTCGACCAGCTTCACGATGTGGATGTCCGGAGCGTCCAGCGCCGTCGGGAGGGCGTACCCGGTCAGGTCGGGGTGGCGGACCAGTCCGCGCGGCGTGCGCAGGTTCTCGGTGAGCGCCGCGCCCAGGCCCTGGGTCACGCCCGCCTCGATCCGGGCGGCCAGCTGCGCCGGGTTCAGCACCCGGCCCACGTCCTGGGCGACCGCCAGCTCCACGACCCGCACGGAGCCGAGCTCGATGTCGACGTCGACCACCGCGCGGATCGCGCAGAAGGCCATGCCGACGAAGGCGTCGCCCTGGCCGGCCCCGTCCAGCGGCTCCGTCGGGTGCGGACGGCACTGGGCGGTGGCCCACAGCTCCTTGCCGTGCAGCTCCTCGGCCACGGTCGTGGACAGCACGCCGTCGTACGAGGTGATCTTGCCGTCGGTGATCTGGAGCAGCTCGGTGGACATGCCGAACTTGTGCGCGAGGGGCTGGAGGAGCTGGGTGCGGACCATCTTCGCCGCGCGCTCCACCGCGCCGCCCGACACCCACGTGTGCCGGCCCCGGCAGCCCGGGCCGGCCGGGGGCTGGTCGGTGTCGACGGGCACCACGTGCACCTCGTCGACGCCGAGGGTCTCCTGGACGATCTGCCGGGCCAGGGTGGAGAAGCCCTGGCCGCTCTCCACGGCCGCGCACAGCACCGTCGCCACGCCGCCCTGGACCCGCACGGTGGCCGTGGACACCTCGTCCGCGCCCTCCGCGCCGAGCATGTGCACCATGCCGAGGCCGTAGCCCACGCCCCGGCGCACCGCGCCCGGTTCGCCCGCGCCCTCGGGGCCGCCGGGCAGCAGCCACTCGTCCTCGGGGGTGTCCTTGGGCAGCGGCGGCAGCGGGAAGTCCCGCACCGCCTCCAGGAGTTCCGCGACCGGGGCCGGGCAGGTCACGGTCTGGCCGGTGGGCAGGACGTCGCCGGTGGCCAGCACGTTGCGCAGGCGCAGCTCCGCCGGGTCGACGCCGAGCTTCTTGGCCAGCTTGTCCATCTGCGCCTCGTAGGCGGCGCACACCTGCATCGCGCCCTCGCCGCGCACATGGCCGGAGGGCGGGTTGTTGGTGCGGACGGCCCAGCCCTCGATGAAGGCGTTCGGGACGACGTACGGGCCGCAGGCGAAGGCGACGGCGGCGGCCAGGGCGTCGGAGGAGGTGTCGGCGTAGGCGCCCGCGTCGAGGAGGATCTGCGCCTCGACCTTCACCAGTCTGCCCTCGGCGTCGGCGTGGTGGCGGTAGCGCAGCAGCGTGGGGTGGCGGTGGGTGTGGCCGAGGAAGGACTCCTCGCGCGTGGCGGCGAGTTTCACCGGACAGCCGGTCCGCAGCGCCAGCAGGCCGAGCGGGAGCTGGAAGCTCCGGTCCTCGCGGTCGGCAGTGGCGCCGGGCACCCCTGTGACGACGACCTTCACCCGTTCGGGTGCCAGGCCGAACGCGGCGGCGGCGGTGTCCCGGTCACCGTGCGGGTCGGTGGAGGCCAGGTACAGCTCGACGCCGCCGTCCGGGCGGGGCACGGCGAGACCGGCCTCGGCGCCGATGGGGGCGGGGTCCTGGCGGCCGATGCGGTACAGGCCCTCGACGACGATCTCGCCGGCCGCGTCGGGGTCGCCGTGGCGCAGCGGGATGTGCCGGATCAGGTTGCCGTCGGGGTGCAGCGGCTCGGCCTCGAAGGCCTGCTCGGGGTCGGTCACCGGGTCGAGCACCTCGTACTCGACGATGACGGCGGCGGCGGCCATCCGCGCGGTGTCCGGGTGGTCGGCCGCGACGGCGGCGATGGGCTCGCCGTGGTGGCGCACGACCTCGGAGGCGAAGACCGGGCGGTCGGCCGTGCCGCGGCCGTGCAGCGGGTCGCCGGGGACGTCCTCGTGCGTGACCACCGCGCGGACGCCGGGCATCTCCCGCGCGTGGGTGGTGTCGATGGACACGATGCGCGCGTGCGGGTGCGGCGAGCGCAGCACGGCCGCCCACAGCAGGCCCTCGGCCCACAGGTCGGCGGCGTACGGGAAGGTTCCCTCGGTCTTGGCGCGGGCGTCGGCGGCCGGGAGGGAGACGCCGAGTCCGTGCGGGAGGGGTTCCGGCCCGGGGGCGGCCTCCGCGGCCTGCACGGCCTGCGCGGTGGCTGCTTCGTCGGTCACGCCTGGCCTCCGTCCTGGCCGTAGGGCTGGTCATGGGGCTGCTCGTCGGGTCCGGGGGTGCCGAACGCGGCGGGGTTGACGCCGCCGGCGCCGGGGCCCGCCTGGTGCGGGATGCGGGGCGGGTCCGCCTCGCCGTCGGAGTCGTCCTCGGCGGCCGCGGCGTGCGCCTCGCGTTCGGCGACGACCTCCTTGACGGCGTTCACCACGCCCCGGTAGCCGGAGCAGCGGCAGAGGTTGCCGCACAGGGCCTGGCGGGTCTCCAGCTCGGTGGGCGCGGGGTTGCCCTCGAGGAGGTCGTGCACGGTCATCGCCATGCCCGGCACGCAGAAGCCGCACTGCACGGCGCCGCACCGCGCGAGCGCCCGCTGCACGTCGGAGGGCCGGCCGTCCTGCGCCAGTCCCTCGACGGTACGGACCTCGCTGCCGGCCGCGGTGACGGCCGGGACCAGGCAGGACGCCACGAGCCGGCCGTCGACCTGCACGTTGCAGGCCCCGCACTCGCCCTGCGAGCAGCCGTCCTTGGCGCCGGCGAGACCGAGCCGCTCGCGCAGCACGTAGAGCAGCGACTCGCCGATCCAGGCGTCGGTGACGGGCCGGTCGGTGCCGTTGACGCGGAGCACGTAGGAGGCGAGGGGGTGGTCGTCGTGCGGTGGCGGCGCGTCGTCCGCCGCGTGCGGCGCACCCGGTTCGCCACGGTCACCCTGGTCGCCCCGGTCACCCTGGTCGCCCTGGTCGCCCGAGGCGTCCGGAGCATCCGGGACGTCCGGAGCACCGGGTGCCGTGTCGGCGTTCGGGGACTCGGCGTCGGCGGGCCCCGTCGCCGGCTCCGCGTCCGGAGCGGGCCCGGCGGGGGCCGTGGAGGGCTCCGACGGGTCCTCGGCGGCCTCGGGAGCCCCGTGGGCGCCCGTGGCGCCCTCAGGTGCCTCACCGGCCCCGGAAGCGGGCTCCGGGGCGTCCTGGCCGCCGGGGTGCGGATGCTCCCGGAGTCCGGCCGGGGCGTCCTCGGCGGCCTCCGCCCCGGACCGCCACTGCGGCTCCGCGTACTCCTCGGCGGCGAACGGCTGGGGAACACCGGCCGACCGGGGCCCGGCGTGCCCGGACTCCCCGCCGTACCCGGCCTCGCCGGACGGCTGCCGGGATGCGGTGCCGTCGCCCGGACCGGGCTCGCCGTGGGGTTCCGGGGCGTGCGCGGACGTGCCGGAGGACTCCGGCGGGACGCCTGCGTCCGGCCGTCCCTGCGCGTGCTCGTCGGCCGGCGGTACGGGCGTGCCCTGGGCGGGCGTCCCGCCGTACACGTCCTGGGCGGGCGGGAGACCCGCTCCGTGTCCGGACGCGGGACCGGCGTCCTGCCGTCCCTGCGCGTGCTCGTCGGCCGGCGGTACGGGCGTGCCCTGGGCGGGCGTCCCGCCGTACACGTCCTGGGCGGGCGGGAGACCCGCGTCCCGGCCGCCGGGTTCGGCGTACGGCAGTGGTGCGGCGGGAGGCAGGGGCTGCCCGCCGTACGTGCCCGCGCCGGGCGGCTGCCGGTGCGCGGGGATGTCGGTGTGGGACTGGGGGCCGGGCTCCTGCCGGTCCTGCGCGGGGCCGTGTTCGCCGCCCCGCGGCTCCTGGTCCTCGTCCTGCGGGACCCCGGGCACGCCGGGCCCCCACGGACGGCCGATGGCCTGAGCGGGCGCCCAGGGGGCGGGGGCGCCGCCCGGGAGGGTGGCCGGCGGGGTGCCGCCCCACTGCTCGACCAGGGCGGACGTGGTGAACTCGCCCGACTCGTCCGGCAGGTCGCCGTCGGCCACGGGGATCGACCACTGGCCGGTGACGTCGTGTCCCGGCGCCGGGTTCTCCGCGGCCCGCTCCTCGAAGGCCCACTGCCCGGTCGCGCCCGGGTCGTACGTGAACCGGTCCCCCGGCGCGGCACCCGCCCCGGGCTCGTGCCACTGGGCGCCGTCGACGGGCGCGCCGGGCACCCCCCAGGAGCCGGTGGCCGCCGGGTCGGTGCCCGCGCCGGCCGCCGGGTCGACCGTGATCTGCGGCGGCACATAGCCGTGGCCGGGCGCGGCGAGCGGGCTCTCCATGGAGTCCAGCAGGGCGTCGATGCCGCCCTCGGGGAGGTTCACGAAGGCCGTGGCGCCGTCGTCGTAGTCGCCCTGGGGCAGCGGGTCCCAGCGGCTGCCGCCCGGGGGCGTGCCCTGTCCGTGCTGGTCGTCGGTCACGACAGCGCCCTCCCCAGTGCTCGTCGGGCCAGCGCGGCGACGGTGCGCCGCAGGTGCAGTACCGCGGGCGGAAGCGGTGGGACGGTGCCGTCCTCGCCGGGTGCGGCGTCGGGGATGCAGGCCGCGGCGACGTACTCCCCGAACGCGTTCAGTGCCTCGGGCACGATCGCGCGGTCGTTGTCCCAGTCGATGAGCTGCGCGACCCACTGCTCGGCGTCCAGGGGCCTGAGCGGCATCGGCGCTATGGCGCCCACCGCGCAGCGCACCCCGCGCCGCGCGGGGTCGAGCACGAGGGCGACGGAGGCGACCGCGCGGCCGGGGCCGGTGCGGCCGGTCGCCTTGAGGAAGACCTGGGGGGCGTGCAGCAGCGGCACGCGCACGTAGCCGATGAGTTCGCCGGGGCGCAACAGGTCCATCCCGGCCAGCAGGTGCGACACCGGGAGTTCGCGGCGGGCCCCGCCCGGGCCCGCGATGATCAGCGTCGCCTCCAGCGCGGCCAGCACGGGCAGCGCGTCCCCGGTGGGGGCGGCGGAAGCGATGTTGCCGCCCAGGGTGCCCGCGTTGCGGATGTGCGGCGGTCCGGCGGCACGCGCGGAGGCGGCGAGCGCCGGGATGAGGGCGGCGAAGTCGGGGCGGCCCATGCGGGCGTGGGTGAGACCGGCGCCGAGCAGCGCGTGTCCGTCCAGGTACTGCCAGCCGCGGATCTCGCTGATCTTGCCGAGGCCGACCAGCGCGGCGGGCCTGAGCTGACCGGAGTTGACGGCGGCCATCAGGTCGGTGCCGCCCGCGACGGGCACGGCGGCGGGCATCGCCGTGAGGGCCGCCACCGCCTCGTCGAGCGTCGTGGGCAGCGTCACGGCCTGCGCCGCCTGCGGTGCGTGCGTGCTCAAGTCCGGCTGCCCCTTCCCGCTGCCCCACCTGGTCCCACCTGTGCTGCCGTACCGTACGGCCTGACAGGGCGGACGTGGCAACTCTGGCACATCTTGGCAGGTGCCGAGGACAGGGGTCCGCTAGGAGGCGTTCGCCCACCTCACCCCGGGCACGGACGGTTTCACCCCGCACCACCGGTACGCTTCCGATTGTCACTTTTCGGTGACCTTTGCACCCGTTTCGCATGACCCGTTCGACACGGGGCGAACGGGTGCGCGCACTCCGTTCGGGTTCCCGGCGCGGGGCGTGTCCCCGGCGCGGGGGCGGTCCGCCCGCGCGCCGGGAACCCGGACGGGCGGGCTACCGGTTCGGCGGCGGGCCGTCGATCGGGCGCCCCAGGACGCCCGGGCGCCGCTGCCAGGGCAGCGGTCCGGTGGGCGGCCGGTAGGCGACCCCGAGGGCGTCCAGTCGCCGGTAGTGGGCGGTCATCCGCCGTTCGAAACCGGCGAAGTCCCGGTCGGCGGGGGCGGGCAGGTCGCTCCAGGCGACCTCGGCGAGCGCGGCGAGCCGGGGGAACGTCTGGTAGTCGACGCGCCCCTGGTCCTCCATCACCTCGGTCCACACGTTGGCCTGGGTGCCCAGCACCCGCGCGGCCTCCTCGCCCGTCAGCTCCGGCGGCACGGGCTCGAACCGGTAGACGTCCTCCAGGGTGCGCACGTACCCGATCGGCACCGGCTCGTCGGGGCCCGCGTCCTGACGGTAGTCGAGGTACACGTACTGCTGGGGGCACATGACCACGTCGTGCCCCGCGCGGGCGGCGGCGACCCCGCCGGAGCAGCCGCGCCAGGACGACACCGCGGCGCCCTGTGCCAGGCCGCCCTCCAGGATCTCGTCCCAGCCGATCAGTCGGCGTCCCCGCGCGGCGAGCCACTGGTCGAAGTGCCCGATGAACCAGGACTGGAGCGCGTCCTCGTCGGCCAGTCCGAGGTTGCCGATCTGTTTCTGCGCGGTGTCCGACGCGCGCCACTGGTCCTTGGGGCATTCGTCGCCGCCGATGTGCACGAACGGTGAGAACGGGCCCGCGTCCGCGGGGAAGAGTTCCAGGACTTCCTCGAGCACCCCTTCGTAGAAGCGCAGGGTGTTGTCAGTGGGGGCGAGTACGTTCGGATTGATCCCCCAGGTGTCCCAGACGGTCAGGGAGGCGGTGTCGATGACATCGGAGTTGCCGAGTTCCGGATACGCGGCGATGGCGGCCTGCGAGTGGCCGGGTACGTCGATTTCCGGGACCACGCTGATATGCCGCTCGGCGGCGTAGGCGACGATCTCGCGGATGTCGTCCCGGGTGTAGTGACCGCCGTGCGGCCTGTCGTCCCACAGCGGTGACGCGCGGTGCCCGATTTTCGTCCGGGCGCGCCAGGATCCGGTCTCGGTGAGCTTCGGATACCGCTGGATCTCGATGCGCCAGCCCTGGTCGTCCGTCAGGTGGAAGTGGAGGACGTTGAGTTTGTGCGCCGCCATCAGATCGAGATAGCGCAGCACGCCTTCCTTGGGCATGAAGTGCCGGGCGACGTCGAGCATCAGTCCGCGCCAGCGGAAGCGGGGGGAGTCCTCGATCGTCACGTGGGGCACCGCCCACGCCCGGTCGCGGCGGACCGGGGCCCTGCGGAACGCGTCGGGGCCGAGGAGCTGCCGCAGCGTCTGGGCGCCCAGGAAGGCACCGGCCGCGCCGCCGCCCGCGACGAGGACCCCGCTCCCGTCGCTGACGAGACGGTACTCCTCCGGGCCCAGCCCGGGGTCGAGCCGGAGTGCTATGCCGTCGCCCTCCGCCTCGTCGGGCTCCCGCCCCTCACGCAGCGGCAGGCCGGTCGCCTGCCGGAGGACGGTGCGCAGCCAATGACCGACGTCCTCCGTCCCGTCACCGGCGTACACCTGGGAGTGCGCCGTCAGCCGCACCTCGCCGGAACCGGCGACGACGCTGCGGGGCGCTGGAATCAAGTCAGTCACGTCAGTCCTTTACCGCGCCGCCCAGTCCGGAGACCAGACGCCGCTGTACGAGTACGAAGAAGACCAGTACCGGAATCGTCATCACCGTGGACGCCGCCATGACCCCGCCCCAGTCCGGCTCGTCGGGTTTGTAGAAGACCAGCAGCGCCATCGGCAGGGTCGACTGCGAGATGTCGCTGATGATGAAGGACTTGGCGAACAGGAAGTCGTTCCAGGTGGAGATGAAGGAAAACACGCTGGTGGCCACCAGGCCCGGCAGGACGAGCGGGAAAAGGATCTGCCACAGAAAACGCGCGCGGCTCGCCCCGTCGATGTAGGCGGCCTCCTCCAGCGCCTCCGGAACGGCCTTCACGAACCCCCGGAGCATCCAGATCGCGAACGGCAGGGAGAACGCGATGTGCGGCAGGATCAGCGACCACAGCGTGTTCAGCTGGCCGAAGTCCCGCATGACGAAGAACAGCGGGATGGTCAGCGCCTCCACGGGCACCATCTGGGCCACCAGAAACATGATCAGCAAGGTGGTCCGCAGCCGGAACCGGAATCGCGTCACGGCGGTCGCGGCGAGAAAGGCGATCAGCGCGGAGGCGACCACCACGGCGACCGCGACGACGACGCTGTTGAGGAAGTAGCGGCCGAATTCCTGCTGCCCGAACACCCGCCGGAAGGAGTCCAGCGTGGGCGCGAGCGTCCAGGGGCGCGGCTCGGTCGACTCGATCTCCCCGGCCGGTTTGAAGGCGCTCAGCACCATCCAGTACAGCGGGAAGGCCACCACGGCGGCGGTCAGCAGCGCCGCCGACTCGGCCGCCAGCCGCCCCGGACGCCGCACGAACCGGCGCACAGGATTCACCCGGGGTTTCCCGTCCTGGCTCACAAGGCTCACAGTTCCTCCCCCTGGCGGCGCAACAATCGCAGGTACACCAGCGTCACGGCGAGGAGGATCAGCAGCATCACCACACCGATCGCCGCGCCGAGGCTGTACTGCGAGGACGCGAACGCCTGCTGGTAGGCGTAGACGTTCAGGACCAGGTTCTGGCCGGCGATGCCGCCGCCGCCCGTCATGACGTAGATCTGGGTGAAGACCTTGAAGTCCCAGATGACCGACTGGATGGTGACCACCACCAGGATCGGCCGGAGCATCGGCGCGAGCACCGAGCGCCAGATCCGCCACTGCGAGGCCCCGTCCAGGGACGCGGCCTCCAGCACCTCGGACGGTACGGCGCGGATCCCGGCGTAGACCGTCACCATCACGAACGGGAAGGAGCACCAGACCACTTCGAGCAGGACGAGGAAGAAGGCGCTGAACCTCCCGTACGTCCACACGTGGTCACCGAGCCCCAGCACCCGGTTGACCGGCCCGAAGTCGGCGTCGAAGAGGAACAGCCAGACCGTGGACCCGGTGATCGCCGGGGTCGCCCACGCGCCGAGCGCGGCCAGCATCAGCGCGAGCCGCGGTACGGCCCGCACCCGCGTCAGCAGCACGGCGAGCGCGCACCCCACGGCCAGCGTGCACACCACGCACGCCGCCGCGAACACCACGGTGGCCAGCAGCACCTGCCAGAACTGCTCGTCGCCGAAGAGCTCGGCGTAGTTCCCGAACCCTTCGAAGGTGGTGGGCTCGCCTCCGCTGACCTGGGCCTGGGTGTAGTGGAAGAGCGAGATCAGCCCGAGCTGGTAGACGGGGTAGGCGAGCAGCCCTCCGAGGACGACGAGAGCCGGCGCGAGATAGAGCCACGGTGTGCCGGAACCGCGCCCCGAGGGGCGCGGGGCCGTGCCGGACGTGCGGCCACCGCCGCGTGGACGCGAGGAACCACGAACCGCCGGCAGCCGCACACGATCGGCGCTCCGCGAGCTGGTGGGCGCCGTCATCCGACGGACCCGAACGCCTCGTTCATCTTCTTCGCCGCGTCCGCCGAGGCGGCGGCCACGCTCTTCCTGCCGGAGACGATCTCCTGGAACATCGTCGGCAGCACCGCCGACGCATCGATCCGCGCCCATGCCGGCGAAGCCGGAACGAACTTCGTGTCGGCCGCCAGCGTCTCGACGAACGGCTTCACGAAGGACTCCTTCGCGGCCACCTGCTCCCGCACGTCGGAGAAGGTGGGCAGGAAGCCCATGCCCTCGAAGAGGGCGCCCTGCGCCTTCTTCGACGCGAGCCGCTTCATCAGGTCGACGGCGAGGGTGCGGTGCGAGGTGGACCTGAGCACGCCGAGGTTGTTCCCGCCGGCGAACGCGGGCGCGATGGAACCGGCCTCCACACCCGGCAGCGGCACGACGGCGTACTTGCCCCCGGCCTTCCCGGCCTCCACGGCCGCGTGGCTGAAGTCGCCGCCGATCGCCATGGCCGCCTTGCCCGAGGCGAAGGCGGTCACCGTGTCGTTGCCGCCCATCCCGGCGCACTTGGCGGCCGGGCAGTTGTCGTCGCCGAAGAGCGAGGTGTACGCCTCGATGCCCTTGCGGGAGTCGGCGCTGTCGATGGCGGAGGCGTACGAGCCCTCCTCGCCGGTGGCGAGTTCGCCGCCGTGGGCCCAGATGAAGGGCATCGCGCCGTAGGTGTAGGCGCCGCCGACCGCGATGCCGTACATCTCCGGTCTCGCGGTGCGGATCTCCTTCGCGGTGGAGATCAGCTCGGCCTGGGTCCTCGGGACGTCGAGGCCGAGTTCGTCGAAGACGTCCGTGCGGTAGTAGAGCGCGCGGACGCCGACGAAGTACGGGACCCCGTAGACCTTGCCGTCGACGGTGACCGACTGCCTGGCGGTCGGGTCGGTGTCCTCGGCCTCGTCCCAGGCCCCGAACTCCTCGGTGATGTCGGCGAGTCCGCCGTCCTTCACGTAGCCCGCGGTGTCGGTGTTGCCGTACTCGATGAGGTCGGGCGCGGACCCGGGGTCGTTGAAGGCGGCCTTGATGCGCTGGGCGCGGGTCTCCACGGGGATGTACTCGACGGTGACGTCGGCGCCCTCGTGCGCCTTCTCGAACGCGGCGAGGACGGAGTCGACGACCTGTTCCTTGGGCTTGTTGTTGACCTCCTGGAAGAGCCAGACGCGGAGGGTGCCGGTCTTCTCGTCCTTGTCGGAGGAGGAGGTGCCGGAGGTCTGGGGCGCGCAGGCGGCGGTGGCGAGGACGGCCGCTACGGCGACCAGGCGGGCGGACAGCTTCATGGAGTTGCTCCTCCGAGCGCGTTGCAACATATGCAATGGCGGTTTCGCTGTGCACAACACACCGGAGGCTAAGGACTGGGTGAACCACGCCACAAGAGGTCTCCACCACTCTGTGACCGGCGGACGCATCCTGCGCAACGCGCGGACAGCACAAAGGCCCCCAGGGCGCGCGAAACGCACCCCGGGGGCCTCGAGGAGACCGGACCGACGGAGGGAGGGGACGGACTACTTGTCGCCCTTGCCCTTGTCGTCGCCGCCGGCGCCCATGGACTCGTAGATCTCCTTGCACATGGGGCACACCGGGTACTTCTTCGGGTCGCGGCCGGGCACCCACACCTTGCCGCACAGCGCCACGACGGGGGTGCCGTCGAGGGCGCTCGCCATGATCTTGTCCTTCTGGACGTAGTGGGCGAAGCGCTCGTGGTCACCGTCGCCGTGGGAGGTCTGCGGCGTCGGCTCGACGAGGGTCCCCGTACCAGTCCCGCGCTCGGGCTCAAGAGTGCTCATAACAGCCAAGGGTACTGAAGCTCACACGCATCAGTTGAGCGACGGGTCGTCCGGATACGTGGCCACCATCGCCAGCTCGTTGCGCTGGCGGCGCAGCACCTCGCGCCAGAGCCGCTCCGGGGACGGGGAGGAGACGTCGCCGGGCTCCGACTCCACGACGTACCAGGCGCCGTCCACCAGCTCGTCCTCCAGCTGTCCGGGGCCCCAGCCGGCGTATCCGGCGAAGATGCGCAGCGAGCCGAGGACGGAGGCGAGCAGCTCCGGCGGGGCCTCCAGGTCGACCAGCCCGATCGCACCGTGCACCCGGCGCCAGCCCGGCGGCGCGGCCTCCCCACCCGTCCCGCCGGGGACGACGGCGACGCCGAGGGCCGAGTCCAGCGACACCGGACCGCCCTGGAAGACGACACCCGGCTCGCCGGCCAGGTCCGCCCAGCCCTCCAGGATGTCGCCCACGTCCACCGGCGTCGGGCGATTGAGGACGACACCGAGGGAGCCCTCCTCGTCGTGGTCGAGGAGGAGCACCACCGCGCGGTCGAAGTTCGGGTCCGCCAGGGCGGGAGTGGCCACGAGCAGCCGCCCTGTGAGCGAGGACACCTCGGTCATGCCAGACATGATCCCGCATCTCGCTCCCGCGTGGGGAGGCAACGGGGGTACGGGAGTGAACGCAGCTCAGGGCGGACTGGAGCATGCACGGCGCACGACGGGGACGGTGACCCCGTGTGCCCGACACCGAACCCTTCGTGTTGTGACAGACCCATGACGTTCCGGGGCCCTCCTCGGGCTTACGGAAGGGGGGCCGGGGGCGACTACCCTTTCCCTTCTGGCCCCTGCCCCACTCCCCACGGAACGCGAGATTCATGACCGTCAACGACGTCGATGACGTACTGCTTGTCCACGGCGGAACCCCGCTGGAGGGCGAGATCCGTGTCCGCGGTGCGAAGAACCTCGTACCGAAGGCCATGGTCGCCGCGCTGCTGGGCAGCGCACCGAGCCGTCTGGGCAACGTCCCGGACATCCGTGACGTCCGGGTCGTACGGGGTCTGCTGCAGCTGCACGGCGTGACGGTCCGTCCGGGCGAGGAGCCCGGCGAACTGGTGCTCGACCCCACGCGTGTGGAGAGCGCCAACGTCGCTGACATCGATGCCCACGCCGGGTCCTCGCGGATCCCGATCCTGTTCTGCGGCCCGCTGCTGCACCGGCTCGGGCACGCGTTCATCCCGGGACTCGGCGGCTGCGACATCGGCGGCCGGCCCATCGACTTCCACTTCGACGTGCTGCGGCAGTTCGGCGCGACCATCGAGAAGCGGGCGGACGGCCAGTACCTGGAGGCCCCGCAGCGGCTGCGCGGCACCAAGATCCGGCTGCCGTACCCCTCGGTCGGCGCGACCGAGCAGGTGCTGCTGACGGCGGTCCTCGCGGAGGGCGTCACCGTCCTGTCCAACGCGGCGGTGGAGCCGGAGATCGAGGACCTGATCTGCGTCCTGCAGAAGATGGGCGCGATCATCGCGATGGACATCGACCGGACCATCCGCATCACCGGTGTGGACAAGCTCGGCGGCTACACCCACCGCGCCCTGCCCGACCGCCTGGAGGCCGCCTCCTGGGCGTCCGCCGCGCTGGCGACCGAGGGCAACATCTACGTCCGCGGCGCCCAGCAGCGCTCGATGATGACGTTCCTGAACACCTACCGGAAGGTCGGCGGCGCCTTCGAGATCGACGACGAGGGCATCCGCTTCTGGCACCCCGGTGGGCAGCTGAAGTCCATCGCGCTGGAGACGGACGTGCACCCGGGCTTCCAGACGGACTGGCAGCAGCCGCTGGTGGTCGCCCTGACCCAGGCGACGGGCCTGTCCATCGTCCACGAGACGGTCTACGAGTCCCGGCTCGGCTTCACCTCCGCGCTCAACCAGATGGGCGCGCACATCCAGCTGTACCGCGAGTGCCTGGGCGGCTCCGACTGCCGCTTCGGCCAGCGCAACTTCCTCCACTCCGCGGTCGTCTCGGGCCCGACGAAGCTCCAGGGCGCGGATCTCGTCATCCCCGACCTGCGCGGTGGCTTCTCCTACCTCATCGCCGCCCTCGCCGCCCAGGGCACCTCCCGCGTCCACGGCATCGGCCTGATCAACCGCGGCTACGAGAACTTCATGGAGAAGCTCGTGGAACTGGGCGCGAAGGTCGAACTCCCGGGCAAGGCCCTCGGCTGACAGCAGCCTCCGCACATACGTCGATGGGGCGGTCACCCGGATCCGGGTGACCGCCCCATCGGCGTGAGTGGAGGCGCCCCGAAGGGGCGCGGGGCTGCGGACACGTGCGGCTCCGCCGCGCGAGCGCGACCAGCCGCGACCGGCCCGCAGTCGCCCACAACTCTCTCAAAAAGGCAAGGTCACTTGCCCTTGGCGGCTTCCTTGAGCTTCGAGCCCGCCGAAACCTTCACGCTGTAGCCCGCCGGAATCTGGATCGGCTCTCCGGTCTGCGGGTTGCGCGCGGTGCGCGCGGCCCGGTGGGTGCGCTCGAAGGTCAGGAAACCGGGGACGGTGACCTTCTCGTCGCCCTTGGAGACGATGTCGCCGACGACCTCGGCGAACGCGGCCAGCACGGCGTCGGCGTCCTTGCGGGTCACCTCGGCGCGGTCGGCCAGCGCGGCCACCAGCTCACTGCGGTTCATGTTGTTACTCCCGTGTTCTTCTTGCCGTTGAGGCGTGCCACGCGGCGGAGCCGCATGTCGGGCACGGCCAAGCCGATGCTGCCAGGTTCCTCGGTGGGTCCCCGGACCCGGGTCCCTCGTCAGACCCTCGCGCCCAGGGACGCATCCTGCCTCTACCTGCGGCGGTAATGCCAATCCGGCACCCGCAGGAGTCGTGAGAACACCCCGGGGAGTCACACGAAGAGCGCCACAGCCCGGCCGCCACCATAGAGGGCGACCAGGATTTCCGGGTGCCCCGACGCGCCGGTTCCAACCGGCCGTGGCGATCCTCACAGCCCGCTCGGCGTCCGGGTCCCCCTAGGAGACCGACGCCCCCGCCGCCTTCGCCGCCTCGCGCACCGCGCCGGCGACGGCACCGGCGACCTTGTCGTTGAAGACGCTGGGGATGATGTAGTTCGGGTTCAGCTCGTCCTCGGTGACCACGTCGGCGAGGGCCTTGGCGGCGGCCAGCATCATCTCGGTGTTGACGGTGCGGGACTGGGCGTCGAGCAGGCCGCGGAAGACGCCCGGGAACACCAGCACGTTGTTGATCTGGTTGGGGAAGTCGGAGCGGCCGGTGGCCACAACGGCCGCCGTCTGACGGGCGATTGCCGGGTCCACCTCGGGATCGGGATTCGCGAGCGCGAACACGATGGCGCCCTCGGCCATCGCGGACACGTCGTCGCCGTCGAGGACGTTCGGGGCGGAGACGCCGATGAAGACGTCCGCGCCGCGCACCGCCTCCTTCAGGGTGCCGGTGAGGTTCTCGGGGTTGGTGTTGTCGGCGATCCAGCGCAGGGCGGAGCCGGGGGCGGCGTCCACGAGGTCGGCGCGGCCGGTGTGCACGACGCCGTGGATGTCGGCCACCACGGCGTTCTTCACCCCGGCGGCGAGCAGCAGCTTCAGGATGGCCGTACCGGCGGCGCCGGCGCCGGACATCACGACGCGGATGTTCTCGATCGCCCTGCCGGTGACCCGCAGGGCGTTGGTCAGGGCGGCGAGGACGACGATCGCGGTGCCGTGCTGGTCGTCGTGGAAGACGGGGATGTCCAGGGCCTCGCGCAGCCGCGCCTCGATCTCGAAGCAGCGGGGGGCGGAGATGTCCTCCAGGTTGATGCCGGCGAAGCCCGGGGCGATGGCCTTGACGATCTCGACGATCGCGTCGGTGTCCTGGGTGTCCAGGCAGATCGGCCAGGCGTCGATGCCGGCGAACCGCTTGAACAGGGCCGCCTTGCCCTCCATCACCGGCAGCGCGGCCTTCGGGCCGATGTTGCCCAGGCCCAGCACGGCCGAGCCGTCCGTCACGACCGCAACGGAGTTGCGCTTGATGGTCAGGCGGCGGGCGTCCTCGGGGTTCTCCGCGATCGCCATGCACACGCGGGCCACGCCGGGCGTGTAGACCATGGACAGGTCGTCACGGTTGCGGATGGGGTGCTTCGACGCCATCTCGATCTTGCCGCCGAGGTGCATCAGGAACGTACGGTCGGAGACCTTGCCCAGGGTGACGCCCTCGATGCCGCGCAGCTGCTCGACGATCTCGTCGGCGTGGGCGGTGGAGGAGGCCGCGATGGTGACGTCGATACGGAGCTTCTCGTGGCCCGACGCGGTGACGTCGAGGCCGGTCACCGAGCCTCCGGAGGACTCCACGGCCGTGGTGAGCTGCGATACGGCGGTTCCGCTCGCGGGCACCTCCAGCCGGATCGTCATCGAGTAGGAGACGCTGGGCGCCGTTGCCATGGCCGACTTCCTCTGCTTTCACCGTGCCGCTGAATGTGCCGTCCGATCGTCGCACCTACCCCTGAGTACGCGGTAGCCGCCCCGAATTGCGGACGTTTTGTTCACCGACACGTACCGTATCGTGGAAGGAAGTTTCCATCATTCGGAGAAGCTTGGGCAAGAAAAGAGGCCCACATCACGTCCTGTGATGTGGGCCTCTCAGCTGCCTGAGTGACACCGACCCGCCATGCTCGCCTCGCGGCAAGTGGTCGCTCGAAGCGACTAAGGTTGGGCCCGGGGGCTTGGATCGGGCCGGTGCCACACCAAGGCTAACAAACGGATCCGGTAAGACCATTCCCGTGGCGCAACCGGTTTTCCGGGCGCCCCCGGTCTCCCGGTCCCTCAGTCCCTCAGTCCCTCAGCAGATCCGGCACTCCGGCCGCGTCCGGCTCGTCGCGGTCCGCCGAGACCACCGTCAGCTGCTGCGTGGCCCGGGTCAGGGCGACGTACAGCACCCGCAGGCCGGCCGGGGACTCGTCGGCGATCTCCGCCGGGGAGACGACGATCGTCGCGTCGTACTCCAGGCCCTTGGCCTCCAGGCTGCCGAGCGCCACCACGCGGTCGCCGAGCCCGTCGAGCCAGCGCCGGGCCTCCTCGCGGCGCTGCATGGCGACGACCACGCCGACGGTGCCGTCCACACGCTCCAGCAGCCGGGCCGCCTCCGCGCGCACGGTCTCGCCCAGCACGCCCTCCGCGACGGCGAAACGCGGCTCGACGCCGGTGGAGCGCACCGCCCTCGGCGACCGCGACCCCGGCATGGCGAGCGCGAGCACCTTCGACGCCAGTTCGGCGATCTCGGCCGGGTTGCGGTAGTTCACGGTGAGCTCGAAGCGGCGGCGCGGGCGGGTGCCGAGGGCCTCGTCGCGGGCCTGGGCGGCCTCGTCGGGGTCGGACCAGGAGGACTGCGCCGGGTCTCCCACGACCGTCCAGGTGGCGTGCCGGCCGCGGCGGCCGACCATGCGCCACTGCATCGGGGTGAGGTCCTGGGCCTCGTCGACGATGACGTGCGCGTACTCGACGCGCTCCTGGGCGAGCCGCTCGGCCCGCTCGCGCTGGCTCTCCTCGCGCACCGGCATCAGCTCCTCCAGGCCGGTGAGCTGGTCCAGCGGGTCGAGCTCGCGCTTCTTGCGGGGGCGGGCCGGGGCGCCGAGGATCGCCTGGAGCTCGTCGAGCATCGCGATGTCGTGCACGGAGCGGCCGCCGCGCTTCAGCGCGCGGGCGACCTTGCGGACCTCGCCCGGGTTGAGGATCCGCCGGGCCCAGCGGCCGAGGCGCCGCTCGTCGGCCATGGCGTCCAGGACGGCCGCCGGGGTCAGCTCGGGCCACCAGGCGTCGAGGAAGGCGATGAAGTCGTCCTCGGTGGTGACGTCCTCGTCGAAGGAGGAGCGCAGCTCGGCGGCGAGCTCCGGGTCGGTGTGCCGGTTCCCGGCGCCGGAGCGCTCCCAGAGGGCGTCGAGGAGCAGCTTGCGGGCGCGGGGGCGCAGCAGGTTGACCGGGGCGGTGCCGCCGAGGGCGGTGCGGCGGATGTCCGCCAGTTCCTCCGCCTCCAGTTCCAGTCGCCGTCCGAAGGCGACGACCCGCAGCCGCTGCGGTGCGTCGTGTCGCTCCAGCGCTCCGCGCGCGGCCTTCCGCAGCACCTTCAGCATGCGGTACGAGCCCTTGGCGCGGGCCACCGACGGGGAGTCGTACAGCGTGGCCTCGGCACCGTCGACCAGCGAGCCGATGGCGCGGATGGCGACCTGGCCCTCCTCACCGAGGGAGGGCAGCACGCCCTCGGTGTAGGCGACGAGGAGCGGGGTCGGCGAGACGATGAGGATGCCGCCCGCGTACCGGCGCCGGTCCTGGTAGAGGAGGTAGGCCGCGCGGTGCAGGGCGACGGCGGTCTTGCCGGTGCCGGGGCCGCCCTCGACGTACGTGACGGAGGCGGCGGGGGCGCGGATCACCAGGTCCTGCTCGGCCTGGATGGACGCCACGATGTCCCGCATGGTGTGCGTACGGGCCTGGCCGAGCGCGGCCATCAGGGCGCCGTCGCCGATCACGGGCAGCTCGTGGCCGTCCAGGGACGCCGTCAGCTCGGGGCGCATCAGGTCGTCCTCGACGCTCCGCACCCGGCGGCCCTTGGAGCGGATGACGCGGCGGCGCACGACCCGGCCGGGGTCGACCGGGGTGGAACGGTAGAAGGGGGCGGCGGCCGGCGCCCGCCAGTCGATGACCAGCGGGGCGTACTCCTCGTCCAGGACGCCGATGCGGCCGATGTGCAGGGTCTCGGCGATGTCGGCGGTGTTGTCCGGGCGTACGGCGCCCTCGGCGGGCTCGACGGCGGTGTACGCGCCGTCGGGGCCCTTCTTGCCGTCCTTGCCGAGCAGCAGGTCGATCCGGCCGAAGAGGAAGTCCTCGTACTCGTTGTTCAGCCGGTTGAGGTGGATGCCGGCGCGGAAGACCTGGGCGTCCCGCTCGGCGAGGGCGCCGGGCGTGCCGACCTGGCCGCGCCGGGCGGCGTCGCGCATGAGGAACTCGGCCTCGTGGATCTTCTCCTCGAGGCGCCGGTACACCCGGTCGAGGTGTTCCTGTTCGACTCGGATCTCCCGGTCGCGAACGGAGTCGTGAACCGGGTCGACCGCGGTTTCCTGTTGAGCCTGAGCGGCCACCGGGCCCCCTTCTGACGTGCTGGGCAGCCGTCAACCGTACGCGAAGGGGGCCCCATAAGGCTACGCGTCGACCTCGACGAGCAGTTCGCCGTCGAAGGTCATGATCTGGAAGTGGTCGATCTCGTTCGGCTGGAAGGCGGCACCGCCCTGCACGTACAGCGGCTGCCTGGCCTTCTCCGCCTTGGCGTCCGGCAGTCCGTACCCCTCGCCGGGCACGGACCAGGAGTTGACCGTCTCGCGCTCGCCGTTCTTGCCGACGGCGATCAGCGAGCACTTCTGCTCGCCCTTGACGTTCTTCAGCTCCGTGACGATCTCGGTGCCCCAGAGCTTCTCCTCCAGGGCCACGGTCGCGGTCACCCGGGTGCCGGGATCGGTCGCCATGATCTTGTCGGAGCTCCTGTCGAAGGCCTCCTTGGCGGGATTGGCCGTAAGCGTCCGGCCGGCACCGCCCCCGCCCCCGCCCTCGTCGCCCCCGCCGCTGGCGGCGACGGCCACGAACGGCCCGCTGACGATCAGCGCGCCGGCGGCGGCGACCATGTAGAAGTTGCGGCGGCGCTTCCTCGCGCGGCGCTCGGCCACCTCGTCGACCAGCTTCTCCACCACGCGCGGGGAGGGCTTGGCGGACAGCGACTCGCCCAGCGCGGGCGTCCCGGTGCCGGGCAGGTCCGCGAGCGCGGCCAGCATCGGTTCCATGCCGGCGAGTTCGTCGAGCTGCTGGGCGCACCACTCGCAGGTCGCGAGGTGCGCCTCGAAAGCGGTTGCCTCGGCGTCGTCGAGGATGCCGAGGGCGTAGGCGCCGACGGTCTCGTGTTCGTTCGGCACCGGTGATCCCTGCATGGGACCAGACATACCCGTACCGCCCTCTCCGTATCCCCCGTAGACCCTCGTCACGCCGTCACCCCCCGCTCCTCCAGAGCCAGCTTCATCGACCGCAGGGCGTAGAACACCCGGGAGCGGACGGTGCCGCTGGGTATGCCGAGTGTCTGGGCCGCCTCATTGACGGTACGCCCCTTGAAGTACGTCTCGACGAGTACCTCCCGGTGAGCCGGGGTCAGGTCGTCGAGCGCGTCCGACAGCGTCATCAGCCACAGCGCCTTGTCGATCTCGTCCTCCGCGGGGATGACCTCCAGCGGCGACGGATCGACCTCCTGCGGCCGGGCCTGCCGGCTGCGGTGGCCGTCGATGACGATGCGCCGGGCGACCGTCACCAGCCAGGGGCGTACCGAACCGGTCGCCCGATTGAGCTGACCGGCGTTCTTCCAGGCACGGATGAGCGTTTCCTGAACGACGTCCTCGGCGCGCTGCCGGTCTCCGGCGACCAGCCGCAGGACGTAGGCCAGCAGAGGTCCGGCGTGCTCGCGGTACAGCGCGCGCATCAGCTCCTCGTCGGGTTCCGAGGGCTGTGAGGACATGCGATGTCGGGCCCTCGCTCCACGTTCATTGGCCACGGCCGCATCCTTGCGCACGCCCACCTCCGGTGTCCGGGGGATCCCCCCGTCGGTCGCTCGACAACCGGTACGGACGGCGGGGGGCGGGTGTTCAAAGAGAGGTGACGGTTTTCTGCGAGGTCGTGTGACGACCGGGACATGAACCCACAATCCCCCCGCCGCTTCTTCACATTCCCGACACGACGACAGGGGCGTGACGCCGATCACACCGCGAGAACGCCGAACAGGTCTGTAACCGACGTCACTCGGGCGCCTCATGGCGGCCGGCGCCCGGAAGCAGCGAGGAGGGCGCCCGAGTCGGGCTAGGCCCTCGCGAGTGCCGCGCGCCGGCGGTGGCGGGCCACCCGCTCCCGGTTGCCGCAGACCTCACTGGAGCACCAGCGCCGCCTGCGCCCCCGGGAGGTGTCGAGGTACACGATCGGGCAGTTGTCGCCCTCGCACTGCCGCAGGCTGCCGCGTGCGACGGGGTCGGTGAGCAGGTTCACCGCGTCCCGCGCGACGGCCGCGAGCAGCGCCGCGCGGCCGGGCGGACCGTCGAGGCGGCGCACCAGCACACCGTCCTCACCGGGCACCGCGCGGGGCGCCGGGGGCGCCGCGCGGGCGAGCTCGTTCACCCGGGCGAGCGCGAGGTCGTACGAGCGGACACCGGGCGCCGGCCGGCCGCGCACCAACGGGACGAGCTGCCCGCGCAGTTCGCGGAAGGCCGGCAGCCAGGAGGGGTCGGCGTGGGCGAGCGCGGTGTCCGCGGGCACGAGCCCGGAACCGGTGATCCAGGCGCGCAGCACCTCCACGGAGCCGAGCCGTTCCACGGGATGGGTGGTCGCGAGCAGGTCCAGGCAGACCCGCCCGGTGTCGAACCGCAGCTCGTGGGGCGCCGTGACCGTACCCATTGCCATGTTCCTGCCACCGCCTAGGTTGGCCCCGCGCGTGGGGGCCGGTGAGCGATCCGGGGGAAACCGTTCCCTCCCACAGTGCCTTCCCGCCCCGGTCCCCGGAACCCCCGGCGCCGCGCTCAGCCCTCCCCGTACTTCGACTCCGCCGCCGGGTCCAGGGCGAGGCGGTAGCCGCGCTTGACGACCGTCTGGATCAGTTTCGGGGCGCCCAGGGCGGAGCGGAGACGGGCCATGGCGGTCTCCACCGCGTGCTCGTCGCGGCCCGCGCCCGGAAGGGCGCGCAGCAGCTCCGCGCGGGAGACGACCCAGCCGGGCCGCCGGGACAGCGCCCGCAGCAGCGACATCCCGGCCGGCGGTACGGGTTTGAGCGCGCCGTCCACCAGGACCGCGTGTCCCCGGATCTCCACCCGGTGCCCGGCGACGGGCAACGCCCGGGCACGGGCGGGCAGTTCCCGGCAGAGCAGCTGGACCAGCGGGCCGAGCCGGAAGCGTTCGGGCTGCACCGTGTCGATGCCGCGGGCCTGCAACGGCAGCGCGGTGACCGGGCCGACGCAGGCGGACAGCACGTCGTGGCCGAGCGCGGCGAGCAGGTCGTCGAGCAGTCCGCGCTCCTCCGCCCGGGACAGCAGCGACGCGGCGGCGGGCGCGCTGGTGAAGGTGACCGCGTCCAGGGTCCGGGCGACGCATCCGTCGATGAGGCGGTCCACGGGACCGAGGTCCTCCGGCGGCAGCCACCGGTACACCGGCACCCCCACCACCTCCGCTCCCCCGGCCCGCAGCGACTCCACGAACCCGGGCAGCGGCTCACCGTGCAGCTGTACGGCGATCCGCAGTCCGTCGACGCCCTCCTCCAGGAGCCGGTCGAGCACCTCCGCCAGGGACTCCGACGCCGGCGACCACTCCTCGGTCAGCCCGGCGGCCCGGATCGCGCCCTTCACCTTGGGCCCGCGCGCCAGGATCCGCACCTCGCGCAGCCGCGCCAGCAGGTCCTCGCCCAGCCCCCAGCCGTCGGCGGCCTCCACCCAGCCCCGGAACCCGATCGCCGTCGTGGCGACCGCGATGTCCGGCGCCTGCCCGATGATCTCCTTGGTGGCGGCCAGCAGTTCACTGTCGTCGGAGAGCGGCACGATCCGCAGGGCCGGGGCGTGCAGCACGGCGGCTCCACGGCGCTCCAGCAGCGCGCCCAGCTCGTCGGCCCGGCGCGCCGCGGTCACCCCCACGGTGAACCCCGCGAGGGGCCCGTGCTCCGGTGGCTGCTCTTCTTCGTCGTACATGGCTCTCGTCCCGGCTCGAGTCGGTGTACTGCGGGGAGGTACGGCTCCACCTCCCTGCCGATCGAGCCTGTCAACGGTCCGTGACAGGCTCGGTTCGGCTTCATGTCACCAGTGTTACGTCACTTCGCGTCACACGTCGGCGTAGCTGAGCTGTGGCTTCTCCTCCGGGGCCGGGCTCGTGTCACCCGCACGAACCGCCGGGCGGCGGAGGTATACCGCCCAGGTGACCGCGAAGCAGACCGCGTAGCAGGCGAGGAAGGCGACGAACGCGCCGGTGCCGGAGCCGTAGGAGAGGAAGGACTGGCGGAAGGCCAGGTTGATGCCGACCCCGCCGAGCGCGCCCACCGCGCCGATCAGCCCCATCGACGCCCCCGACAGCCGCCGCCCGTACGCGGCCGCCTCCTCACCCGCGAGCCCCAGGGCCCGGGCCTTCGCCTGGAAGATGCCGGGGATCATCTTGTACGTCGACCCGTTGCCGAGGCCGGTCAGCACGAACAGCACCACGAAGGCGACGGTGAACAGCACCAGCGACTTCTGCATGGAGGCGACGATCAGCACCGCCGTCGCCGCGCCCATGGCGACGAAGTTCCACAGCGTGATCCGCGCGCCGCCGTACCGGTCGGCGAGCGATCCGCCCACCGGACGGATCAGCGATCCGAGCAGCGGGCCGATGAAGGTGACGTACGCGGCCTCGAGCGGCGTGCGGTCGAACTGGTTCTGCAGCACCTGCCCGAAGGCGAAGCTGTAGCCGATGAACGAGCCGAAGGTGCCGATGTAGAGGAACGCCATGATCCAGGTGTGCGCGTCCCGCGCGGCGTCCTTGGCGGCACCGGTGTCGTTCTTCACCGAGGCGAGGTTGTCCATGTAGAGCGCGGCGAGCACGGCGGCGACGACGATCAGCGGGATGTAGATGCCGAGCAGCACGCGCGGTCCGCCGCTCGCGCCGATGATCGCGAGGGCGGCGAGCTGGATCACCGGGACGCCGATGTTGCCACCGCCGGCGTTCAGGCCGAGCGCCCAGCCCTTCTTCCGCAGCGGGAAGAAGGCGTTGATGTTGGTCATGGAGGAGGCGAAGTTGCCGCCGCCGATCCCGGCCAGCAGGCCGACCAGCAGGAACGTGGAGAAGGACGTCCCCGGCTCCATCACGGCGAACGCGGCGACGGTGGGCACGAGCAGCAGCCCCGCGCTGATCACCGTCCAGTTCCGCCCGCCGAAGACGGCGACGGCGAAGGTGTACGGCACCCGGACCACGGCGCCGACCAGTGTGACCATCGACGTCAGCAGGAACTTGTCGGCGGGCGTCAGCCCGTACTCGGGGCCCATGAAGAGCACCAGTACGGACCACATCGTCCAGATCGAGAACCCGATGTGCTCGGACAGCACGGAGAAGAGCAGATTGCGACGGGCGATCTTCTCTCCGGTGCGGTTCCAGAAGGTCTCGTCCTCCGGGTCCCACTGCTGGATCCAACGGCCGCTGCGGGCTGTCATGAGGCCTCCACTGCTCTCCGGGGCGCGGGCGGTGCCGCGAGGGGCTGATCCCGAAGGTAGGGAGGGGTCGTTTCGTGGCTGTGGCGGGCGGTGACCGCTGGGGAACGTTGCTCTCACCCGTGGCGGGGGCCGGGTGAGAGGTGTCCGGCAGAGGGCACGGGCGGCGCCGTGAGGTTCGGCGCCGCGTCAGCGCCGCGGGGGCTGCCAGTGGGGGTTCTGCTGGGCGGGGTACCCGTACGGGGGCTGGGACTGGAGCGGGGCGTAGGGGCCGGGGGCCTGGACCGGCGGCTGGGGCGGGGCACCGTACGGGGCGAGCTGTCCGTATCCGGGCTGGGGCGGTGCGTACGGCGTCGGGGGCTGCTGACCGTACGCGGGTGCGGGCATTCCGGGTGCCGGAGCCGGCATTCCGGGCGCCGGGGTGGGCACCCCCGGGCCCTGGGCTCCGTAAGGGCCGCCCCCGAAGGGGTTGCCGTGCCCCGGTGCCTGCCCGCCCGGGGGCAGGTAGCGCACCCGGCCCGTCTCGTCCGTCACCGGGGCGAAGCCGGCCGCCTGCAGCCGGGCCGCGAACTTGGCGTTGCGCTTGCGGGTGACGACGAGGCCGATACCGAAGACGGCCATGAGGGCCAGCCAGATCACGGCCGAGATGACGAAGTCGGAGGACGTGCCGCCGAGCCGGTAGGCCAGGATCACGCAGCCGATGGAGACACCGAGGGCGCCGTACCCCATCCGCTTCTCGGCGCTCTTTCCGGTGAGGTCGAAGTTGATGCGGGCCTTGAGGAGTTCGAAGGCGTCCGGCACGAGCGGCGGCACCGACACGCCATCGCCGGCGTTCGGGTACTGCGCCCAGTTCTGCGCGGCGCGGGCGCGGGCCTGCGGACTGTGATCGGGCACGATCAGCATCTTCAGCTGGCTGTTGTTCCCGCCGCCCTGCCGCACGTCCGCGTACTCGTAGCCGAACTGCTGGGCGACGAAGGCGAGTCCGGCGAGCTTCTTCACGGACGCCATCGCGCTGGTGAGTTCGACCGGCTCCCCGCTCGCCATCAGTTGCAGCATCTTCCGCGTCTGCCGCTTGCTCATCGTCCCTCGCCCCCTGGCCACTCTGTTCACTTCCGCAACAGGGGCAGTGTGGCACGCCCGCCCACTTCGAACCACAGAAGCTTTCCGGCCCCTCGCCCCGGCGCACCGTCGCCGAGGGTCCACCCTCCCCAGGAGTCGGCGTACTCCTGGACGAGACGCAGCCCGCGCCCGGAGCCGGCGTCGGCCGGGGCGAGCGGGACGGAGTCGCCGCCGGCCCCGCCGAACGGGGCGGGGATGTACGGGTCGCTGTCCCACACCCCGACCCGCAGCCGACCGCCGCTCAGGCCCGTGAGCCGCAGGGAGGCGGGCCCCTCGGTGTGCAGGTAGGTGTTGGTGACCAACTCCGACGTCAGCAACTCCACGACGTCGACGGCGTCCTGCCTGCCGTGCCCGTCGAGCGCGGCCCGCACCGTCATGCGTGCGACGCGTACGGCGCGGGGGTCACGAGGGAGGCGAAGGGCGTACGTCCAGGGGTGGGGCGGGGCTACGGTGACCATGGTCGTCTCCGGGAGTTGGAGGGGACACGGGTTTCGCACGCACGGCCGCGCCGGGCGGTGGCAGTGCCTCGGTCGGTGCGCTTCCGGCTTACGAGCGCGGCGGATGAGCGATATCGCTACCGCAGAGCCGAGATGGAAGATAAATCTCCCAATCATGGGAGGTTCATCTCCGATTAGCTCGTGTGAGGGACATGAGAGCCGCTTCGCGGCCAGGAAGGACACACTGTGCCGCCCACGAACAATCCGACGCTGCGGCAACGGAGACTGGGCGCCGAGCTGCGCAAACTCCGGGAGAAGGCGGGATTCACGGTGACCCGGGCCGCCGAGCACCTGGGCGTCAACCAAGGGCGCGTGAGCATGATCGAGACCGGTCGCAGCCCGGTGAGCGCCGACCTCGTACGCGGGATGGCGTCCGCCTACGAGTGCTCCGACAAGGCTCTGGTCGACGCGCTGGCCGCCATGACCGGGCGCCGCCGCCGGGGCTGGTGGGACGAGTACCGCGAACACCTGCCCGCCGCACTGGTCGACCTGGCGGAGCTGGAACACCACACGACCGCACTACGCGTCGCCCTGGTGATCCACATCCCGGCGCTGTTGCAGACCACCGATCACGCCCGCGCCCTCTTCCGGACCGTGGTGCCGCCCCTGCGTCAGTACGAGATGGAGCACCGCCTCACCTACCGCATCAAACGGCAGGGCATCCTGCATCGAGAGGATCCGCCCTCCTACTCGGCGATCATTCACGAGTCGGCCCTCCGTATGGGCTTCGGCGGCCCTTCCGTGACTCGCGGCCAGCTCACACACCTGCTCGAGATGGGCGAGATGCCCCACGTCACCATCCGAGTGATCCCGTTCGGCACGGCCTACTTCCCGAGCACCGGCCAGTCCTTCGACTATCTCGCGGGTGCTGTGCCGCAGCTCGACACGGTCCAACTGGACACGCACCACGAGGGCTGCGGATTCCTCGACGCGGAGGCACAGTTGACCAAGTACCGAGCCGTACTGGACCACATGACGTCCTGCGCACTCGGTCCCGCCGCGTCTCGCGACTTCATCCACGACCTCATCCGGAAAGCCTGAGAAGGAACACCGTGCAGACCATCCGCTGGCGCAAGTCGTCCCACAGCGGCGACAGTTCGAACTGCGTGGAAATAGCCACCACCCCTGCCGCCGTCCTCGTACGCGACTCGAAGGACACGTCCGGCCCTCAACTCGGCCTCTCCCCCGCCACGTGGGACGTCTTCCTCACGCACATCACCAAGTGACCGTCGAGCCACTCGCTTCTTCGCCAGTGTCGTGCTTCCGCGAGCCGCGTCAAGGGCGCTGCGTTCCGCTGCGCTCCACTCCGCGTCGCCTTCGGCGATGGGCCTCCGGCCCACCCTTGACGCGGCTCGCTCCAGCACGGGGGAGAAGCGAGCGAGCGGCCGGAAGAACGGGTGGCCGGACACACCTGCGATCCACCGTCGGCTGCGAGGCCGGCGGGGGGAGCGCCGCCGGCATTGCGGGCGGCCGACCTGCCGTCAGCACTGTCTGCGGCCTCTGAACCGCGGCGGTGACCCGTACATTCGACGTATGTGACCGGCTGCGTCATCCGGCGGGACACGATTTCCCGAGGGCTCACGCCCCCTCACCTTGCCGAAAAGAGTGAGCATCCGACTGACGAATGCAACTCGCGCACTCAGATGAGCGGAGCGTGAACACCACAGGCCGAGATGCTCCCCCTTTTCAAAACGACACATGCCTCCCGGCCGTGCGACGAAGGGCCACGTCCCACGACGTGGCGCAAACGGCCGAGTCGTTCGCTTCCCGGCACGAGGGTCGTGGCGACCGTCCAGGAAAGCGGCGGGCCGCGAAGTGTCCCGTGGAGCCGGGCCGGACACCCGACCCGGCAGAACCGACCGTCCCACCCACGGATTCCGACGCCACGATCCCCCACACCGCCCGGCGGAGCACCAGGCGCCCCTGTCACCCACCCGCCGTCACCCACCCGCCGTCGGCCGCTGAGTCGGCCCGGCGTGCCGCCACCGCACCCGATGCGACCCCCACCCCGCACCGCCCACTCACCTCAAGCCGTCGAACCCACCCGGCGTGCAGGCGAGGCGCGAGCACGCATCCCGCACGCCGGGTGACTGGCCGGCCGACCGAAGGGACCGGCACAGGTCGGCCACCCGTTCCTCCGGGCCGCTCGCTCGCTTCTCCCCCGTGCTGGAGCGGGCCGGGTCAAGGGTGGCCCGCAGGGCCATCGCCGAAGGCGACGCGACCGCAGGGAGCGCCCTTGACGCGGTTCGCGGAAGCACGACACTGGCGAAGAAGCGAGTGGCCCGACGGTCACCGCCGAACCCCGCCGACACAGGCAACCGTGACGTCAGCCCCGGCGCGCCCCACTGCTCGACCGGGGCCGCTCGCTCCTGCTTCCGTTCGGCCACAGTCTCGGCTTGCGCTTCGCCGCGAGGTCCTCGACCCAGCCGACCGCGAGGACCATCAGGCCGATGAGCGGCCAGACGAGGGCGAACATCCAGATGGTGTACGCGCCGTCGAGGGCGGCGACCGCCCGCTCGCTCTGCATGAACGGGAGCTCGTAGGCCAGGTCGATGATCGGCACCGTCGCCATGATCAGCAGGTTGTGCCACAGGTAGATGGTGACCGCGCGGTTGTTGGAGAGGGTCACCAGCTTGTCCCACTTCGCCAGGCGGCCCGGGAGTTCCTGCCAGGACGGGGAGTACTGGAGCAGGATCACGACGAAGCCGAACGACCAGGTGGCCTGGGCCAGCGGGATGTCGTTGAGGTCCCAGCCGTCGGGGCCGAGGTGGTTCGAGGCCCACCACAGGCCGAAGGCCATCACCAGCGACGCGCAGGAGACGGAGACGTACCTCGGGATCTGCTTCAGCAGGCCTTCGTGGTGGGCGAAGCCCAGCACCCAGCAGCCGCCGTAGACCGCGAAGTCGGTGACCGCGTTGCCCGTCTCGCCGGGGATGGTCACCACGCCCGTGCCGACGATCGCCGTCAGGCCGAGCGGTGCGAGCAGCGTCGGCCAGGGAGCCTTGCGGAACAGCCACAGCAGCAGCGGCGACGCGATGACGAACCACAGGTAGGCGCGCAGGTACCACAGGGGCCCCGCGGCCTGCACCGCCCAGGTGTCCTCCAGCAGCCCCGACTGGGAGCCGACGTGCCAGGGGTAGGGCGGGGCGCCGATCGGCACGATGTAGTTGAACAGCTCGATCAGGCCCCAGGTGCCGCCGCGGTCCGGGTCCTCGGACGGGTTCCAGCCGTCGGCGAACATCATCGCCAGCACGACCACGGCGAACGCCCACATGGGCGGCAGGAGCCGGCGGACGCGCCCGCGGATCACTCCCAGTGCCGGACGCTTCAGCGACCGCGCCATCAGCGAGCCCGCCAGCGCGAACATCACACCCATCGACGGGAACAGCACCGTCAGCCAGGCCCAGCCGAAGAGGTGGTACACCACGACGCGGACCAGGGCGATGGAGCGCAGCAGGTCCAGGTACCGGTCGCGACCCGGCTTCTCGGGCTTCGGGACGGGTGCGGGCTCGGGCTCGGTCGTCCGCTGCTGCGGGACCGTGTACGACGTCGCCGGGACCGTGCCGGCGTCCCCCGCGTACGGCGTTCCGTACGGGCCCGCCGGTTCCGGGCTCCTGCCCGTACCGGCCGTGTATCCGTGGGTCATGCCACGGGCCTCCGATCATCGCTGTGCGGGGCGCGCGGGCCCGGCACCGCTCCGGCGACGGGTGCCCCGACCACGCCCGTGCGCCGCAGCTTCTGCCAGCGCAGACGGCCGCCGGTGAGCGCGGTGATCCAGGACTGGAGGAGGACGACGTACATGAGCTGGCGGTAGAGGATCTGCTGCAGCGGCAGCGAGATGAGGTGAGTCATGCGTTCCCGGTCGAGGTGGAAGGCGTACGCCGCGCAGACCGCCTGGATGGCCAGGACGCCCAGCCACGCCGCGATCGTCTTCTCGGTGGGGCCGAAGACGAGGCCGTAGAGCAGGAAGACGTCGATCAGCGGCGCGAGCAGCGGCGCCACGATCATGAACAGGGAGACGAAGGGCAGGCCGATGCGGCCGAAGCGGCCCGAGGGGCCCTTGTCGATCACCGCGCGGCGGTGCTTCCAGATGGCCTGCATGGTGCCGTACGACCAGCGGTAGCGCTGGGACCACAGCTGCTGGACGGACTCCGGGGCCTCGGTCCAGGCGCGGGCGTTCTCGGCGTAGACCACGCGCCAGCCGGCGCGGTGCAACGCCATGGTGACGTCGGTGTCCTCGGCGAGGGTGTCGTCGCTCATGCCGCCGATGGGCTCCAGGGCGGAGCGGCGGAAGGCGCCGACCGCGCCGGGGATGGTCGGCATGCAGCCGAGGATGTCGTACATGCGGCGGTCCAGGTTGAAGCCCATCACGTACTCGATGTGCTGCCAGGCGCCGATGAGGCTGTCCTTGTTGCCGACCTTCGCGTTGCCCGCCACCGCGCCGACCCTGGGGTCGCCGAAGGGCTGGACGAGTTCGCGGACGGTGGACGGTTCGAAGACGGTGTCTCCGTCCATCATCACGACGATGTCGTAACGGGCGTTGGCCAGGCCCCGGTTGAGCGCGGCCGGCTTGCCCGCGTTGAGCTGGCGGATCACCCGTACGTTGGGCAGGCCCATCGCCTCGACGATGCGGGCGGTGCCGTCGGTGGAGCCGTCGTCGATGACGAGGACCTCGATCGGGTGCTCGCTCGCCATCAGGGAGTTGACGGTGTTCTCGATGCACTTGGCCTCGTTGTACGCCGGGACCAGCACCGTCACGGGTTCGGTGACCGGCGGGCCCCAGCGGAAGTTCCTGCGGCGGACGCGGCGGGCGTGGACGCCGGAGAGGAGGAGCATCAGGACGAAGCGGCCGATGACCAGGGTGCCGATGACCGCGAGGCCGACCACCAGGACGCCGGTGATGTGCTCGGAGGCCTGGACCAGGAAGATCCACGCCTTGCCCTTCCAGAGGTCGGCGCCGGTGACCGGGCTGTGCGCGCTGGGCGCGTCCAGGGCCTCGGTGAGGTTGTCGAACTCGTAGCCCCTGTCCTTGAGGTCGGGCAGGAACCTGTCGAGCGCCGCGACGGTCTGGCTGCGGTCGCCGCCGGAGTCGTGCATCAGGACGATGGCGCCCTTGCCGCGGTGCGGCGTGGCGCGGCGGATGATCTCGTCGACGCCGGGCCGCTTCCAGTCCTCGCTGTCGGTGTTGTTGACGACGGTGAGGTAGCCGCGGCTGCCGATGTACTGGGTGACCGGCCAGGTCTCGTTGTCCATGGCGGCGGAGAAGGAGGAGTACGGCGGGCGGAAGAGCGAGGTGCGGATGCCGGCCGCGCCGGTGATCGCCAGCTGGTTCTGCGACAGCTCCCAGTCGATGCGCTTCTTGGACTGGAGGGAGAGGTCGGGGTGGTTGAAGGTGTGCAGGCCGATCTCGTGGCCCTCGTCGACCATGCGCTGGACGAGATCCGGGTAGCGGGAGGCCATGGTGCCGGTGACGAAGAAGACCGCGTGCGCGTCGTGCTTCTTCAGCACGTCGAGCACCTTCGGTGTCCAGGTCGGGTCCGGGCCGTCGTCGAAGGTGAGGACGAGGCGGCGGTCGGGCACGCTCAGGCTCTGGACCTGCCCGGCGCGGGCGTCGATGACCGGGCCGCCCTCGAGTATCTCCTCGGGCACGTTCGTGGTGGGGGCGGGCTTCCCGACACGGTGGTCGGCGAGGATCTCGCTGTGCACGTATCCGCGCAGCATGAGCATGGCCGCCAGGGCGACGAGGACGAGCACCGGGAGCAGCAGGCGCAAGGGCACGCGGCGGCGCGGGGCGCCGTCACGGGCCCGGCGGGTGGCCCGGTGACGGGGGGAACGGGGTGCCATCAGATGACGTTCTCCGGGGACGGTGCGGTGGGAGCGGTGGACGGGTCCGTCCGTGCGACGGAGCCGTCGGCCGCGCCGACCGGCCGGTCGGCGGGGGCACCGGCGGCGTTGTCGGTGCCCCCGGCCTCTCCGCCGCCGGTGGGGACGGTCAACGCGGGGTCGGGGATCTCCGACCCCGGCGGGTCGGCGGGCGCCGTGCTCACGGTGTCGTCCGAGGGCGTGGTGGTGCCGCCGCCACTGCCGGTGGCCGGGTCGGTGGTGTTCTGCCGGGTCGACGGGGGTGTCGGGTCGGCGGCGTCCGGCTGGTCCGCGGTGCCGGCCCCGCCGCCCGTCGCGGGGGCGGTGGTGTCGGGCGCGGGCAGCGTCGGGGCGCCGGTGGTCGGCGTGCCGTCCGGGGCGAGGCCGGTGCCGGAGCCGGGCGTGGCGCCCGTCTCCCCGGGCCGCGGTGTCGTCTCGACCTGACCGGCGGGCTCGCCCTTCTGGCCGGGGACGGGCATCCAGGGGGCGTCGGAGTTGCCGGACAGCAGCGTGGCGACCATGACGACGGCGTAGCCGGCGCAGGCGAGACCGACGGCCAGGCCGATACGGCGGTAGAGGCGGATGCGGCGGCCGGACTCGTCGACGAACACGGGTCCGCCGGCGGCCTCCTGTCCGCCGCCCGCCCGGCTCGTCGTCCGGCGCAGTTCGAGGCCTTCCCCGATCTGCACGGAGTCGAGCTGGACCGTCACCTCGTGCGGGTCGTGGGTGGCCGCGGCGGAGTCGCCGGCCTCCTCCTGCCAGGGGTCACGGACGGGGGCCCGGGAGGCCTCCGGGGCGCCGGGGTCCGGGGCAGGGCGCAGGAACTCGGTCGGAGCACCGGAGTCCGGGGTGGGACGCAGGAACTCGGTCGGAGCACCGGCCGTCCCGGGGTCGGACGACGGGCGTCCGGACACCGGAGGGAAGACGGCCGTCCCGGGGTCCGACGGCGGGCGTCGGAAGGACGGCGGGGAACCGGCCGCTCCGAAGTCGCCCGAGGGGCGTGCTCCGCCCGGTCGGGACGAGGGTCCTGCCGTCCTGGCGCCGGGGGCGCCGCCCTGCTGGCGGGGTATGCGCAGGGCGGTGGTGCGCTCGGTGTCCCAGGGACCGTCCACCGGGCTCTCGGACGGCATCGACCGGTGCGGTGCCGTGGTGCGCCCGGCGTTCCAGGGAGCGTCCGACCGGCCCTCGGACGGTGCCGCACGGCCCGGCGCCGCGGGGCCACGGGTGTCACCGGCCCGGGGGCCGGTCCGCGGCTCGGGCCGGGCGGAGGGGTCCGCGCGGTGGGCGGCGTCGGGCAGGACCCGGGTCTTGTCGCTGTCACCGGGGAAGGCTCCGAAGGGGGCCCGGCCGTCCTCGAGGGAGCCGGGACCGGAGTCGGCCCCGCGCACGTCCGCGTCGGCGGGCTTCTCGCTCAGGGGGAGGACCCTCGTCTCACGCAGGTCCTCGTCCTCGGTGTTCCCGAACCCCGGTACGCCCTCAGGCCGTTCCGGTTGGGTGTCTTCTCGCCATTTTTCCACGCGCACGCACTTCCCCCCACAGGGTACTTACGGTGCGCGTACGACTCGAGCACCCGTCGGCGGAACGGGCCCCCACCCGCTCCGAGCGCCCCGTTTATCACACCGTGCTCGGGGACCGAATGTAGCGCACGTGGAAGTCCTGTGTTCCCGGGGCGGTGATTCGTGTCAGTAGTGAGACATCACTGACTCGCCATCACGACAATGTCCCGATCGGGCAGCCACCCCTCCGCCGGCCGCCGCAGCCAGCCCTCCTCGGCGGCGACGACGGCCGCCGCCCGCCGGAGAGCGCTCAGGGCGGGATGAACAAGCCCTTTCCGCCACACAAGGGACACGGGTGACAGCGGGATCGGGTCCACGAGAGGGCGCAGCACCGTCGAGGGCAGTGGCGGAAAATCGATCACGGCGAGGATCGGGTGACGGGTCCTGGCCATGATCCGCTGGAACTCCTCCTCCCCGACGGCCAGCGGCGCGGGCGGCGCGAGCGTGATCCCCCGTCCTTCGAACAGCGACCGCGCGAGGTCCGTCCACTCCGGCGTACGGGGGTTGCCGGCCCCGGCGTAGACCGTCTCGCCGGCCAGCGCGGCGAGCGGCACCTCGGTCAGTGCGGCCAGCGGGTGGTCCTCGGGCAGGACGACCGCCATCGGCTCGTGGCGCACGGGCTGCTGGTCGAGTCCGGCCCGCAGCGCGGGGGCGAGGCCCGCGAACCGTCCGAACGACGCGTCGAGCCGCCCCGCGAGCAGTTCCCCCGCGGCCCCGGTCAGCCCGCTCTCGTAGCGGGCCATCAGCTCGTGCCCGGGGGCGAGTTCACGGGCCCGGTGCAGCACCCGGCGCGGGGTGTGCAGGCCCGGGCTGTTGAGGTCCACCAGCAGGGGCCGGGCCCGTCCGGCGGCGGCGAGCAGGTCGTCCTGCGCCTGGAGCACCGCGCGGGCGTACGGCAGCAGGCGCTCGCCGTCGGCGGTCAGGGTCACCTGGCGGGTGGTCCGTACGAACAGCTCGCTGCCCAGCTCCCGTTCCAGCCGCCGTACGTCCCTGCTGAGCGCCTGCTGGGCGACGTAGAGGCGGGTGGCGGCCCGGGTGAAGTGCAGCTCCTCGGCGACGGTCACGAAGGCGCGCAGCAGGCGGGGGTCGAGGTGGGCGGGGGCGGACATGACGTGAACTTACAACACGGGTGCGTCAATCGGCGCCGGGAAGGTGTTGGACCGGCCGCGCGGCCACGGGCGACGGTGGTGTCATGCCCCAGCCGACCTCCCGTTCCCGGGACACCCCCCTGCTCACGGTCACCGCCGACACCCTGGTCGCCGTCGACTTCGGCCCGCGCGGGCGGCGCGAGCCCCGCGCGAAGGGCCCGTACCGCCGTCTCTTCGCACTGCCCGGTGCCCGCGCGTTCACCGCCGGCAACCTGATCGCGCGGCTGCCGATGGGCATGTTCAGCGTGAGCGCGGTCGTGATGATCGCCGGGACGCGGGGCTCGTACGCCCTGGCCGGCGCCGTCACCGCGACGGGCCTGGCGGCGACGGCGGTGGTCGCGCCGTGGACCGCGCGCCTGGTCGACCGGTACGGGCAGGCCCGGGTCGCCCTGCCTGCCACGGTGTTCGCCGTGCTCGGCTCCCTCGCGCTGCTGCTCTGCGTACACCACGGCGCCCCGGACTGGACCCTGTTCGCCTCCTACGCCGCCACCGCCACCACCCCCAACACAGGCGGGATGTCCCGGGCGCGCTGGGCGCACCTGCTGAAGGGGGACGCCGAGGCCCTGCACACCGCCAACTCCTTCGAACAGGCCGCGGACGAACTGTGCTTCATGCTCGGCCCGGTGCTCGCGGCCTTCCTGTGCGGGACGTTCTTCCCGGAGGCGGGCACGCTCGTGGGCGCCGTGCTGCTGCTCGCGGGCGTCCTGCTGTTCACCGCCCAGCGCTCGACCGAGCCGCCGGTCGAGCGGCGTTCCTCCGCGCGGGCGCCGCTGCGGGCGCCCGGCATGCGGCCGCTGCTGGCCGTCTGCCTGGCGACGGGCGCGGTGTTCGGCTCGCTGGAGGTCGTCACCCTCGCGTTCGCGGACGAGCGGGGGCACCGCTCGGCAGCCGGTGCGGTGCTCGCGCTCCAGGCGGCCGGCTCCTGCGCGGCGGGGCTGCTGTACGGGGTGGTGCGCCCGGCGGGGTCCGCGCGGTCCCGGCTGCCGTGGTGCCTGGCCGCGATGACCGCGCTGATGGTCCTGCCGCTGCTCGCGGCCGGGCTCACCGGTTCGCTGGTGCTGCTGGCGGGGGCGCTGCTGGTCGCCGGGATGGCGACCGCGCCGACGATGGTCACCACCATGACCCTGGTCCAGCGGTACACCCCCGAGGGCCGGCTGAACGAGGGCATGACGCTCGCGGTGACCGGTCTGCTCGGCGGGATCGCCTGCGGCAGCGCGGCGGGCGGCTGGACGGTGGAGCGCGTCTCGGCGACGGCCGGGTACGGCGTGCCGGTGGCGGCGGCCGCGACCGCCCTCCTCGTGGCCCTCTGCACCCTCGTCCTGTTCGGGCCGTCGAACCGCTCCACCGATTCCCTCCCGACCCATTGACGGCCACGGGCCCCGCACATACCTTCACCCGTCGAAGCGCTTCGAAACCGCTTTCTGCATCCCCACGGACCGTGCAGATGAGGACCCCCGATGGTGAAGATCACGGATGTGGCCCGGCGCGCCGGGGTCTCCCCCAGCACGGTCTCGTACGCGCTCAGCGGCAAGCGTCCGATCTCCGACGCGACCCGGCTCCGGGTCCAGGCGGCCGTCCGCGAGCTGGGCTACCGCGCGGACGGCGGTGGCCGGGGCCCGGCCGCCCGCAGGTCGAAGGTGCTGGCCCTGGCGGCCCCGGTGCGCTCCGGCGTCCACGTGCCGGTGGTGACGCGGTTCGCGGTGTCGGTGGTCACCGCCGCCCGCGCCCACGACCACGACGTGCTGCTGCTCACTCAGGGCGAGGGCGAGGAGGGCCTCGGGCGCGTCGCGGACATCCGGCTGGCGGACGGGGTGATCGTGATGGACGTACAGCTCCAGGACCCCCGGCTGCCGCTGCTGCGCTCGGGGGCCTTGCCGTCCGTGCTGATCGGCGTGCCCGCCGAGCCGGACGGGCTGACCTGTGTCGACCTGGATTTCCGGGCGGCCGGTGAGCTGTGCGTGGACCATCTGGCGCGGCTCGGGCACCGGGTGGTGGCGCTGGTCGGCTCGCCGCCGGAGGTGTACGTGCGGCGGACCGCGTTCGCGCGCCGGCTGGTGGAGGGCTTCACGGCGGCCGCCGACCGGCACCGGCTCACCTCGGCCGTGCATCCGTGCGGGACCGGCCGGGACGCCGCCCGCGCGATCGCCGAGCGGCTGGTGCGCGAGCTGCCGTCGCTGACGGGGGTGGTCGTGCACAACGAACCGCTCCTCGATCCGCTGATCGACGCCTTCGAGCGGCTGGGCCTGAGCATCCCCGGCGATCTGTCCCTGACCGCCGTCTGCCCGTCCCCCGTCGCCGCGGCGGCCCGCGTCCCGATCACCTCGGTCGCGGTGCCGTCGGCGGAACTGGGCACCCGCGCGGTGCACCTGCTGGTACGGAAGCTGTCCGGGGTCCCCGTACCGGAGGTCACCCTGCTGCCGCCCCGGCTGACGGAACGGGCGAGCACGGCACCGCACGGGACGTGACGGCCGGTTTCACCCAGCCCGGTCGGCCCAGCCCGACCGGGCCAGCCCGGCCCGGCCGGTTCCGTCCCGGCCCGGCCCGATCGGTTCCGGTTCCCGGGCTTTCCCTGGCCGCATGACAAAGGCCCCGCCGCTCGAAGCGACGGGGCCCGTGCCCACATGGGGTGGAGTGGAGATGGCGGGAATCGAACCCGCGTCCAACGGTGCGGAACCAGGGCTTCTCCGTGTGCAGTCGGCTGTGCTTTTCTCGGCCCCGGAGATCACGCCGACAAGTCTCCGACGGGCCCAGTCACTGTGTGGTTTCCCTCTTCACCCCGTGACCGGGTTCAAGGTTTAGTCCCCTAGATGATGCCAGGATCCGGGTCGGGAACACCCCCGGGCTGACACTCCCTTAAGTAGGGGAGCCGCTGCTCGCTACCTGAAGATCAGGCAGCGAGGGCGAGCTCGCCCTGGGAGATGGATCGCTTGGAATTGGCGATTATTTTTTTCGGCCTGTGGTTTACGAGATCATGGCCGCTTCCTCGACACGCTTCCCCTGCTTCGACAGCCGCTGTCGAAACCGATCATCCCCATGTTGATTTTTCAACCCCCCGGAGGGGGCACGCACCCGCTATGAGGTGCTTGCGCCATCGTACGTGACCGACGCCCGACGATGCCACCGTATTCCCAGCGGTCATCCCGCCTTCGTAGAGGGTTCAACGCCGGCCGGGTCCGGGATGTTCCCGCTCAGGCCCGCTGCTTCCGGCGGACCGCCGAGATCGCCCGTTCGGTCTCGCGCCGGTCCTGCTTCTCCCGGAGCGTCTGCCGCTTGTCGTACTCCTTCTTGCCCTTCGCCAGCGCGATCTCGACCTTCGCCCGGCCGTCCTTGAAGTACAGGGCGAGCGGCACGATGGTGTGGCCCGTCTCCTGGGACTTGGACTCCAGCTTGTCGATCTCCTCGCGGTGCAGCAGCAGCTTGCGCTTGCGCCGCGCGCTGTGGTTGGTCCAGGTGCCCTGGCTGTACTCCGGCACGTGCACGTTGTGCAGCCACGCCTCGTTGCCGTCCAGCTGGACGAAGCCGTCCACCAGCGACGCCCGGCCCTGGCGCAGGGACTTCACCTCGGTGCCGGTGAGGACCAGGCCGGCCTCGTAGGTGTCGATGATGAGGTAGTCGTGCCGCGCCTTCTTGTTCTGCGCGATCAGCTTGCGCCCTTTTTCCTTAGCCATAGTGCCGCCCATTTTCGCACTACGGAGGGGGTCGGCGGGAAGCCGATTATCGACCGCGGGCTAGCGGCCGAGCCCGCTGAGGACCGTCTCGGCGCGCTGGAGCGCCTGTCCGTCGGCCTCCAGGTCGGGGGCGAGGCCGTGCCCGTCGACGCTCCGGCCGGAGGGGGTGCGGTAGTGGCCGACGGTCAGCTCGGCGACGGAGCCGTCGGGCAGCTCGGTCGGCATCTGGACCGAGCCCTTGCCGAAGGTGCGGGAGCCCACGACGACCGCCCGTCCGCGGTCCTGCAGGGCGCCGGTGAGGAGCTCGGCCGCGCTCATCGTGCCGCCGTCGACGAGCGCGACCAGGGGTCTGGTGGTGTCGCCGCCGGGCTCGGCGTGCAGGGCGCGCTGCTCGCCCTCGACGTCGTACGTGGCGACCAGGCCGCCGTCGAGGAAGGCGGAGGCGGCGGTGACCGCCTCGGCGACCAGTCCCCCGGAGTTGCCCCGGAGGTCGAGGACGACGCCGGCGTCGGCGGGTGCCTGCCGTACGGCGGTGCGGACCTCGTCGCCGGAGCCCTTGGTGAAGGCGCCGACCGTGATGACGGTCACCCGGGAGGCGAGCTCGCGGACGGTGACGGTGTCCCGGGAGAGCCGGGCGCGGCGCACGGTCTCGTGCCACGCGCGCGTGCCGCGTTCCAGGCCGAGCCGGACGGTGGTGCCGGCGGACTCGCCGGTGGTCTCGCCGCGCAGTAAGGAGACGACCTCCGTGACGGGCCGGCCGTCGACCTTCTCGCCGTCGACGCTGCGCAGCCGGTCGCCCGCGCGGATCCCGGCGTCGGCGGCGGGCGTGTCGTCGCCCACCCTCGTCACCTCGATCCGGCCCTCCCGCTCGCGGGCCCACAGGCCGACGCCGGTGTACCGGCCGTCCAGGGCGTCCTCGAACTCCTCGTACTCGTCCGGGGAGTAGACGGCGGCCCAGCGGTCGCCGCTGCGGCTGACGGCGCGCCGGGCGGCCTCCAGGGGGGAGGCGCCCTCGGCGGCGGCCTCCTCGGCCGCCCGGGCGACATCCGTGCCGTGGCCGACGGGGGCGGCCGAGGCGGCGCCGTCCGCCGTGGCCCCGTAGTCGGCCCCGGGGAGGTTGCCCGTGGCCGCGCCGGCGACGAGCACGCTCGCGAACACCAAGGTCAGGGCGGCCCCGCGGCGGATGCGGCGGGGCTGACAGAACAGGGCACGACCTGACATGCCGGTGAGTCTAGGACAACGCGAAGGGGCGCACGGCAGGTTGGCCGCGCGCCCCTCGTGGCAAGGGTCACTCGGTCTCTTGCGAGGAGGCTCCGACGTTCAGGCCGAAGCGAGGAAGGGGCGCGAACACACACCCCGGTTCACTGGTCAGGGTGATCGCAGCGGGAGAAGTGGGCGGGCGTGCGGGGCTCGTACGTACGGTCAATTGACCAGGAGTTGACTGACCGGGACAGGGGCGGAGGCCATGGAAAAGGGGGCGCGGCGTGCGCGGTATACGTATCGGCTGCGGGTGTCGGCCGCCGCCCGAGCAGAACTGGAAGGGGAGTGGGGGCGGTGCCGGTGGCTGTGGAACGAGTGCGTGGCCCGCGCGAAGAAGGCTTACTCGGAGGGAGAGGTGTGTGGTCCGGCCCGGCTGGACGGGATGTTGACGCGTGCGCGTGCGGTGACACCGTGGCTGGCCAAGGGTGCCTCCGTGCCGCAGCAGCAGGGCATCCGTGACTTTGCCGCATCCCGTGGTAAAGCGCTCAAGGACATCAAGAACCGGCTGCCGGTGAAGCGGCGGGCAGGGATACCCCGCCACAAGAAGCGGCGCGAGTGCGACCCGTCGCTGAACTACACGCGGCGCGGTTTCCGCCTCAAGAACGGGCGCCTGCATCTGGCAGGCGGGATCGTCCTGACCGTGGTCTGGTCCCGCCCTCTCCCGGCCGAACCGTCCTCTGTGCGGGTCTACCGTGACCGCGTCGGCCACTGGTACGCCTCGTTCGTCGTTCCTGCCCCGATCGAGCCGCTGTCGCCGACGGGTGCGGTCATCGGGGTCGACTGGGGTGTGAAGGAGACCGCGACCACCACGTCCGACCGCCATGACCTTCCCCACCCCCGCCACGGCTTCAAGGCGCAGGAGAAGCTGTCCCGCTACGACCGGATGATGGCCCGCCGTAAACCGAGGAAGGGGCAGGCAGCATCGAAGGGCTACCGCGAGGCGAAGCGGTGGCGGGCGAAGACCTACGCCAAGATCGCCCGGCAGCGGCAGGACACCGCCCGCAAGTGGGCCAAGCGCGTGGTGCGCGACCACGATGTGATCGCGGTGGAAGACTTCCGGCCGAAGTTCCTCGCCCGCACCACAATGGCGAGCAAGGCGGCCGATGCCGCGATCGGCGCCACCAAACAGGCCCTGGTCGAGATGGGCCGCAAGCACGGCCGGGATGTGCGTCTGGTGCATCCCGTGCACACCACCATGGACTGCGCCAGGTGCGGAGCGAGAACCAAGCACGCACTCCCGCTGTCCGAACGTACTTACACCTGCACCGCGTGCGGAGCTGTCTCCCCCAGGGACAAGAACTCCGCCCACGTGATGCTCACCCGGGCAGGTCTGAACCCGGCTGGTGACGAAGGCACAAGACCTCCCGGAGCGCCGCTCCGGGAGGCGGTCTGAGCCAGGAATCCCCTCCCGCTCAGGGAGGGGAGCCGTCAAACCTTCAGATACTTGCGCAGCGCGAAGAACGCGGCCAGCGCGGGCATCAGCAGACTGGTCGCGAGGATCAGCGGAAGCTTCGTCAGGACGGCGTCCCAGCCGATGAAGTTGATCAGGTTCAGCTTCTCCGACAGGGCCAGCCCGTTGTCGATGATGAAGTACCGGCCGACCACCAGGAACCCGCACGCGAGGATGCCGCCGATGAGTCCGGCGACGGCGGCCTCCATGATGAACGGCGTCTGGATGTAGAAGCCGGAGGCGCCGACCAGCCGCATGATGCCGGTCTCGCGGCGGCGGCTGAACGCGGAGACGCGCACCGTGTTCACGATCAGCATCAGGGCGACCACCAGCATCAGCGCCATCACCGCGCGGGCGGCCCAGTTCATGCCGTTCAGCAGTCCGAAGAGGTTGTCCAGGATGCCCTTCTGGTCCTGCACCGACTGCACGCCGTCCCGCCCGTCGAAGGCGGTCGCGATGACCTGGTACTTCTCCGGGTCCTTCAGCTTGATGCGGTACGACTCCTGCATCTGGTCCGGCGTCAGGGAGCTGGCCAGCGGGGAGTCGCCGAACTGCTCCTTGTAGTGCTTGTACGCCTCATCCTGCGACTCGTACGTCACCGAGTCGACGACCGACATCTTCTCCAGGTCGGTCTTGATCTGGCCCTTCTGGTCGTCGGTCACCGCGCCCTTGGCGCAGTTGGGGTCGGACTCGGCGTCACTCTTGTTGCACAGGAAGATGGAGACGTTGACCTTGTCGTACCAGTAGCCCTTCATGGTGTTCACCTGGTCGCTCATCAGGAGCGACCCGCCGAACAGGGCGAGCGACAGGGCGACGGAGACGACGACGGCGAAGGTCATCGTCAGGTTGCGGCGGAGACCCACACCGATCTCCGACAGGACGAACTGGGCGCGCATGGCGTCTGATCAAGCCTTTCCGTGGAGCGTCAGTGCTGGTAGCCGTAGACGCCGCGTGCCTGGTCGCGGACGAGACGGCCCTTCTCCAGCTCGATGACGCGCTTGCGCATCTGGTCCACGATGTTCTGGTCGTGCGTCGCCATCACCACGGTGGTGCCCGTCCGGTTGATCCGGTCGAGCAGCTTCATGATGCCGACGGAGGTCTGCGGGTCGAGGTTGCCGGTGGGCTCGTCGCAGATGAGCAGCTTGGGCCGGTTGACGAAGGCCCGCGCGATGGCGACGCGCTGCTGCTCACCGCCGGAGAGCTCGCCGGGCATCCGCTCCTCCTTGCCGCCGAGCCCGACGAGGTCGAGCACCTGCGGCACGGACTTGCGGATCTCGCCGCGCGACTTGCCGATGACCTCCTGCGCGAAGGCGACGTTCTCGGCGACCGTCTTGTTCGGCAGCAGGCGGAAGTCCTGGAAAACGGTCCCCAGCTGGCGCCGGATCTGCGGCACCTTCCAGTTGGAGACGCGGGCGAGGTCCTTGCCCAGGACGTGCACCTGTCCGTGGCTGGCCCGCTCCTCGCGGAGGATCAGCCGCAGGAAGGTGGACTTTCCGGAGCCGGAGGACCCCACGAGGAAGACGAACTCGCCCTTCTCCACTTCCAGGGTGACGTCCCTGAGTGCGGGGCGGTTCTGCTTGGGGTAGGCCTTGGACACGTTGTCGAATCGGATCACGGATGCACCACGGTTAGCCGGGGGTAGATGAGCGTGACCATACGCGAACCGGGTAGGCGAGCGCAGGCACCGGAGCCGTTGTGCAGGACTTACGCCCTTTTGTTCCAGTGCCGGGCGGGCACAGCACCCCCGGGGCGCGGGGCTGTGACATGTGCGGCTCCGCCGCGCGGGCGCGGCCGGCCCCGCAGCGCCGCAGCCGCGAAACCCTCCCAAACCACCCCTCCCGGAGCGACCCGGCGCGGCTTCCGCGGGAACCTGGCACAGTGGAAGGGGAACGTTCGCGAGAGGGTGGGCGTTGTTCATCTGGAACCGGTGCGAGGAGGGCGAGCGCATGACGTACGACCGGCTGGTGTGCGCGAACTGCGCCGCGCCCGTGAGCGAGGGCCGGTGCCCGGTGTGCCGCGCGAACCGCGAGCGGCTGCAGCAGGAGAACTTCTTCGCGGGGCTGAACCCCATGACGCTGATCGCGCTGCTGGCGGTGCTGGTCGCGGCGGTGGCGCTGCTCGCCCACCAGACCGCCTGACGTACGGGACAGGACGCGGCGAAGGACCCGGAGCGCGGTTGCGCTCCGGGCCCTTCGCGTTACGTCATGAGTACGGTGCGTACGCGCGCGGCCACCGTCAGGCGGCTGCGCCGCGGCCGGACATCATGCGCGGCAGCACCCGGAAGCCGATACCGCCGGCGATCATCGTGGCGGCACCGATCAGCAGGAAGGTGGTCTCGGCGGCACCGGTCTCGGCGAGCTCCTTGCCGTCGCCGCCCTGGGCCGAGGTGGCCGGGACGTCGTCGCCGGTGTCGGTGAGGGCCGAGGAGCCCTCGTCCTGGGGAGAGGCGTCGTTACCGCCGTCCGGGGTGGTGCCGGTGTTGTCGTCGTCACCGTCGTCACCCGGGGCGGGCTCTACGGGGTCCTCGCCACCGTTACCGGGGTCCTCGCCACCGGGCTCTTCCCCGCCCGGCTCCTCGCCACCGGGGTTCTCACCGCCGGGGTTCTCGCCACCAGGGTTCTCACCACCGGGGTTCTCACCGCCCGGGTTCTCACCACCCGGGTTCTCACCACCGGGGTTCTCACCGCCCGGGTTCTCACCACCGGGGTTCTCACCACCCGGGTTCTCACCACCGGGGTTCTCACCACCGGGGTTCTCACCACCCGGGTTCTCACCACCCGGGTTCTCGCCACCCTCCCCTTCGCAGTCCGGATTGACCACGATGTCACAGCCCGGGTCCGGCTCGTCGCCCTCGGTGGTGATGCCGATGTTGAACTCGAGCGCCGAAGCGGCACCCGCCGCCGTCAACGACGCACCCGCGGCGATCACGGCGCCGGCTGCGATGCGTGCGACGCGGATCCGCGTCTTCTTCGTCATGTGTGTGCTACCCCCAGTAGCTGATCGTCAATGAGGCCGCGCTCGGGGCGGTGATCAACGGGGGTGACTCTGATGAAACGCCCCCCGGTTCACATGCGCCCCAGAGATACGCATGCCACGCTTCACCTTTCCCATTTTCCAAAAGAACGTCAAGGCCGTTGCGTACGCGATGTCCACCTACGCACGCTTTGCGTGAAAACGAAACTGTGAGTGTGATGTAAATCCCGGATGCCACCGGACGAAAAAGGCAACTGCCGTCCAAGTGACGGCAGTTGCCTTGTCGACAAATCTGCGTTCGCGCGGGAGGTTACTTCTCCTGCTGCTTGCGCCAGCGAATTCCGGCCTCCAGGAAGCCGTCGATCTCGCCGTTGAACACGGACTCGGGGTTGCCGACTTCGTGCTCCGTGCGCAGGTCCTTGACCATCTGGTACGGGTGCAGCACGTACGAACGCATCTGGTTGCCCCAGGAGTTGCCGCCGTCGCCCTTGAGGGCGTCCATCTTGGCCTGCTCCTCCTGGCGGCGCCGCTCCAGGAGCTTGGCCTGGAGGACGTTCATCGCGGTGGCCTTGTTCTGGATCTGGGAGCGCTCGTTCTGGCAGGAGACCACGATGCCGGTGGGAAGGTGGGTGAGCCGCACCGCGGAGTCGGTGGTGTTCACGCCCTGACCGCCGGGACCGGACGACCGGTACACGTCCACCCGCAGCTCGGACTCGTCGATCTCGATGTGGTCGGTCTGCTCGACCACGGGGAGGATCTCGACGCCCGCGAAGGAGGTCTGGCGGCGGCCCTGGTTGTCGAAGGGCGAGATGCGCACCAGGCGGTGGGTGCCCTGCTCGACGGAGAGGGTGCCGTAGGCGTAGGGCGCCTGGACGGAGAAGGTGGTCGACTTGATACCGGCCTCCTCCGCGTACGACGTCTCGATCAGCTCCGTCTTGTAGCCCTTCTGCTCCGCCCAGCGCAGGTACATCCGCTGCAGCTTCTCGGCGAAGTCGGCCGCGTCGACGCCGCCGGCCTCGGCGCGGATGTTGACGAGCGCCTCACGGGAGTCGTACTCGCCGCTGAGCAGCGTGCGGACCTCCATCTCGTCCAGCGCCTTCCGGACCGCGGCGAGCTCGGACTCGGCCTCCGCGCGGGTGTCCGGGTCGTCCTCCTCCTCGGCCATCTCGAAGAGCACGGAGAGATCGTCGATCCGGCCCCGGAGCGCCTCGGTCTTCCGCACCTCGGCCTGGAGGTGGGAGAGCTTGCTGGTGATCTTCTGCGCCTCGTCCGGGTTGTCCCACAGGGACGGCGCGGCCGCCTGCTCCTCGAGCACGGCGATGTCTGCCCTCAGCTTGTCGAGGTCCAGAACGGCCTCGATCGACTCCATGGTCGAGGAGAGGGACTTGAGCTCTTCGGATACATCGACGACTGCCACGCCCTCCAGCGTAACGGCTCCGCGCACCGGCCCACGCAGTGCGGCGGGGCCGGAGGGCCGGTTCGCCTGCCGGCGCCGGCCGGGTGCCTCCCCCGACTCTCGGCTCCTCCCCCACTCCCGGCTTCGCTCGAGCAGGGGGACCCCCATGAGCGGGAGGCACCCCACCGCCCACCCTCCCCCACCCTCGGCTGCGCTCGGGCCGGGGGACCCCCATCGCCCCGGGGGCACCTCCCAGGCATTCAAGGCACCGAGGGAGGCACGACTGCCCGCAGCTACGGGTTCGCGGGCGCCGAGTTCCGGGTGTCCTGGGGCGGGGGCGCCTCGTCCTCCGTCGTGGCCAGCCAGGTGCCGATGCCCGCCGCCACGAGCACCACCGCCGCCACCGCCAGGGTGAGCCGGCGCCGGCGGGTGACCGCGCGGTTGCGGGCGGAGCCCGGCCGGCGCGCACCCGCCGCGCGGGGCGCGCGGGCCGTGCCGCGGGCACCGCCGGCCAGCTCGTCGGGGGCCGGCACCCGCATCGACGTGTGCGTGTCCCGGTTGGAGTCGGCCGGTTTCGCGCCCGGCACCAGCGGGACCGCGCCGCGGCGCCGCACCGGCGCCCCGGCGGCCGGGGCCGGCCCGGAGGGCTGGAGCTCCTCCCCCGCCTCCTCCACGGGCTCGGTGTCCGGCTCGTCCACGTCCAGCGGCGGCATCCCCGCCAGCATCGGCAGCAGCTCCCGCAGCCGTGCGCCCAGCTCGGAGGCGCGCAGCCGGGACGCCGGGGCCTTCGCCAGGCACTGCACCAGCAGCTGCCACAGCTCGTCCGGGATGCCCGGGAGGGGGACGACCGTCTCGGTGACGTGGCGGCGCAGCACCGCGCCCGGGTGGCCGCCGCCGAACGGCGTGAAGCCGGCGAGCAGCTCGTACAGGACCGTGGCCAGCGCGTAGATGTCGACCGAGGCGCGCGGGGGCAGGCCCTCGACGAGCTCCGGGGCCAGGTAGTCAGGCGTTCCGATGATCTTCGTGGCCCGGGTGCGGCGCGGGGTGTCGATGAGTTTCGCCACACCGAAGTCGGTGAGCAGGGCGCGGTGCGAGCCGCCGGGCCCGAACGGGCCCTCCATGTCGAGCAGCACGTTCTCCGGTTTCACGTCCCGGTGCACGACCCCGGCCGCGTGTGCCGCCGCCAGGCCGTCGGCGACGTCGGCGACGATCGCCACGGCAGCCTCCGGGGCCAGCCTGCGCTCCCGGTCGAGGCGGGTGCGCAGGTCCGTTCCCCGGACGAGGTCCATGACCAGGGCGAGATCGTTGCCGTCGACCACCAGGTCGCGTACGGAGACGACGTGCGGATGCTCCAGGCCGAGCAGCACCGTCCGCTCCCGCACGAAGCGGCCGACGAGCTCCTGGTCCGAGGAGAGATCCTCACGCAGCAGCTTGATGGCGACGGGCCCGTCGGGGCCCTCGCCCAGCCACACCGTGCCGGCGCTGCCCCGCCCGAGGATCTGATGGGCGGTGTACCGGCTGCCGATTCTCCGTGCCAAGACTGCTCCTACCGACGCGTGTTGCCGCTAAAGCTACGCGTCCGGAGTGCCGGCCTTCACAGCGGATCCGGAAATCACCCTTCAGATGTCGACAAATCAGCAAACAAGCTCAGTTCGTCCCGGAGGGGCCCGAGGGCTCCGAGGAGCCGCCCAGGTCCTCGATCCAGCCCGTCACCGAGCCGAACCAGTCGCTGAGCTGGTCCCAGTAGCCCTTGCCGGTGCCGATCCAGTCCTGGAGCGGGCTCAGCTCCCAGATCAGCCAGCTCGCGACGAACAGGATGACGATCGTGAACAGGCACCCCTTCAGGCAGCCCAGGCCGGGGATGCGCATCGGGTTGGCACCACGCTGCCGGGGCTGCCGCGGCTCGCGGGCCGGGCGCTGCGGCTCCGGCGGAGGCGGCGGGGCGTAACGCTGCGGCTGGGGCTGCTGCCGGCGCTGGGGCTCCGGCGGCGGGGCGTACTGCTGGGGCTGGTGCTGCTGCGGGTGGCCGTAGCCGGGGCCGGGCTGCTGCGGCTGGGGGCGCCGCTGCGGCTGCTGCTGCGGGGGCCGGGAGACCTGCCGCTGGGGGCGGCGGCGCAGCGGGTCCTGGCTCGGGTCGAGGTACTGGACCTGGGTCTGCTCGTTGCGGTCGCGGGCGGCGCGGAGCTGGTTCTGCCAGGGGTGCGGGTCCTCCGGACCGGCACCGGGTCCGCCGGGCTGCCCCGGCGGTACGGGGGGCATGACGGCCGTGGGGTCGGCGGCGCCCGCCGGGCCGCCGGTCTGCGGCAGGACGCTGGTCGCGCCGTCGGGGTCGTAGCCGCCCGCGCCGCTCTGCGGCAGCACCTGCGTCGGGTCGGCGGCGCCCGGCGCGCCGGGTACGGGCGCGGGCGCCGGGTCGGGGGCGAGGAGCGCGCCGACGTTCTCGGCGGCGGCGATCTGCGCGGAGTTCGCGTGCACGCCGATGCCGTCGGCGACGACGCGCAGGCCGCGCGCGAGGTTCTCGGCGCTGGGCCGTTCGTCGGGGTTCTTGCGCAGGCAGCGCTCGATGACCGTCCACAGCGGGTCGGGGACCGTGGAGGGGCGGCGCGGTTCGGCGCTCAGGTGCTGGTGCAGCACCTCCAGGGCGGAGCCGCCGGAGAACGGCGGGCGGCCGGTGACCAGCTCGTACAGCAGGATGCCGGCGCCGTAGATGTCGACGGCGGAGGTCTGCGGGCGGCCCTCGGCGGACTCGGGGGCAATGTACGCGGGCGTGCCGACGAACTCGTGGGTGCGGGTCAGGCCCGGGGAGTCGGCGAGGCGGGCGATGCCGAAGTCGGTCAGCATCGGGTGCATCTCGCCGTTCTGCTGCTTGAGCAGGACGTTGGCGGGCTTCAGGTCGCGGTGCACCACGCCGTCGGCGTGGCTGGCGCCGAGCGCGTCGGCGATCTGCGCGGTCAGCAGGGCGGCGGCGACGGGGGTGAAGGGGCCGTTCTCACGGAGGTGGCGGTGCAGGTCGGGGCCCTCGACGAGGTCCATGACCAGCGCCAGCAGATCACCCTCGACGACCAGGTCGCGGACCCGGACGATGTTGGGGTGGGTGAGCCGGAGCAGGACGGACCGCTCCCGCAGGAAGCGCATCACGACGTCGGCGTCGTTGGCGAGCTCCTCCTTGAGGACCTTGATCGCGACGGTCTCGCCGGGCTGTCCCGGTACGGCCGCCTCGGCGCCCGCGGTCTCCCGCTGGCGGGCTCGCCAGACGGTGCCCGTGGCGCCGCGTCCGAGCGGCTCCTCGAGCAGGTACTTGCTGCCGACTGGCCGCACGTCACGCACTCCCTGCTGCTTGCTTGGCGTACACCCTGGTCCACCGTGTCACGGAACGTTCCGACCCACTGTAGTGCCGCCGCGCGGGATACCGGCCGGTCGTCTTCGACGTGATCTCCCCGTGGGGCTCACGCACTGGTTCCCGTCCGTCGTACCGGTTCCCGTCCGTGGGCGGAGGTTCGCAGGAAAGACGCTCGACCCGGTCCGTCGGTTGCCGCATGCCGGACGTGACCGATCTCAAATGGACCCGGAACGATCATTCGCTCCTCACCGGTCAGGCACTTTTGCGGGCAGAGCCGACCAATCAAGATCATTTGCTGCCGGAGGGCGGGCGCGTTGTCGGTGGCAGGTGCGAGGATGCGTGAAGTACTGGCCGTACGTGCGCGTGTGGCGGTGGGGGAAGTCCGCGGGCGGGGGATCCGCGGGGCGGTGGTGTCCCCCCGCGTCGCGGGCGCCCGCGCAGAAGGGACCGCTGACGGCGATGCAGATCCGGCTGACCGTCGTAGACCCGCTGGGCCCCTCCTCCCCCGCGCGGGAGCGGGCCGCGAGCTGCGACGTGCTGGTCACGGCGCCCGCGGGCACGGCCCTGGCCGCGGTCGCCTCCGCGCTGGCCGCGGTGGTCCCCGGCGGCGACGGCCCGTCCGGCTCCTCGGGCACACCGGTGCTCTACGCCGGTGACCAGCGGCTGGACGCCCAGCGCTGCACGCTGGGCGAGCCGCCGCTGATCGACGGCGCGGTGCTGGCCGTGGGCGCCCCGGGCGAGCCCGAGCCGCACCCCGAACTGGACGGGGCCCCGACCCGGCTGCACGTCGTCGCCGGTCCCGACGCGGGCGGGGTGCACCTGCTGCACGGCGGCGAGATCCGCATAGGCCGTTCCGCCGACGCCGACGTACCGCTCGACGACCCGGACGTCTCCCGGCTGCACTGCGCGGTGACGGTCGCCCCGGACGGCGGCGTCTCGGTCGCCGACCTCGGCTCCACCAACGGCACGACCCTGGACGGCCGGCGGGTGGGCCCCCGCCCGGTCCGCCTCACCCCGGGCGCGCTCCTGCGCGTCGGCGAGTCGGCCCTGCGCCTGACCCCGGCGGCGGGTCCCCGCGCGCGAGCGGCCACGACACCGGACGGCGAGGGGCACGTACGGGTGCCGCCCCCGGCCGGGCAGGCCGACGGCGAGGACGCCCCCGCGCGCGCGACGGCACCGACGGCCCCCACCCACCACGCCCACGGCTCGGCGGGCTGGGCCGTGACGGCACCGGACGTACAGGGTGTACGGGACGTACAGGACGCGCGGGAGACGCCGGACACGGCGCGGTGGGACGGCGGGAGTCAACCGCCGCGGGTGCCGGGACAGGGCCGCGCCCCCGGGATCGAGCGCACCGGCACCGCCCCCGGGGGGCGCGCGGTGCACACGGTCACCCGGGGAGACGTGCCCCGCCCTCCCCAGGGCCGCCGCGTGTCGCGGCCGCTGCCCGCCGACGGGGACACGCACGCGGGGCGCTCCGGCGTGGGCGCGCCCGGTACGGGCCCCGGTGCCGCCGGCCGTTCCGCCGGGACGGCTCCCGAGGGGGTCCGCGGCGAAGAGGTCCGGGGCGAGGGGGTCCGGGGCGAGGGGGTCCGGGGCGAGGGGGTCCGCGGCGAAGAGGTCCGGGGCGAGGGGGTCCGGGGCGAGGAGGTCCGGGGCGAGGGGGTCCGGGGCGGGACGGCCGTCCCGGCGCCCGGCCGAGCGCCCGACGGCGCACCCGGTGGCGCGCCCGGCCGTCTCACCGGCCCGACCACCGGGCCCGCCACCGGCCACATGCCCACCGGCACACCCTCCACCCCGCGCGAGGGGTTCCCCGGGACCCGCAAGGGCACCCCCGTGCGCGGCACCGACCTCCCCCAGCCGACGGGCGGGCGCAGGCGCGGTGGACTCACCGCCTGGGCCCGGCGGCTGACCGGCGGACGGCAGGAGCCGCAGGCCGCGTGGGCCGCCCACGGCGAGGAGGGCTCCGGTGTCGCACCCGGCCCGGGCGCGACCGCCCCCGCCGTGCCCGAGACCTGGCCGGACCCCGCCACGCTGCTGCTGACCGCGCTCGGCCCCGGCCCCCGGCTGTGGGAGCGCGGACCGGGCCACCCGGAGGCGCTCACGGTGCGGCTCGGCACCGCGGACCGGCCGGCGCCGGACGGCTCCGGTCTGCTGCCCGCCGTCCCGGTGACCTCGGGGCTGCGCGAGGCCGGCGCGCTGGGACTGGCCGGCCCGCGCGAGCGGCTCGCCGGACTGGCCCGCACGGTGCTCGCCCAGCTCGCCGCGCTGCACTCCCCCGACACCCTGGAGATCGTCCTGATCGCCGCGGACCCCTCCCGCCCCCTGGCGGAGCGCACCGCCGAGTGGTCCTGGCTGGGCTGGCTGCCGCACGTGCGCCCGGGGCACGGCCAGGACTGCCGCCTGCTCCTCGCGCACGACCGCGAACAGGCCGCGGCCCGCGCCGAGGAACTGCTGCGCCGGCTGGAGGACCACGGCCACCCGGCCCCCCGCACCCCCGGTGAGGGACCGTACGAACCGTACGAAGGGCCGTACACCGTGGTCGTCGTGGACGGCGACCCCGGCGGCTCCGACGTGCGCGAGGCGGTGGCACGGCTGGCCCTGGAGGGACCCCGGGCCGGGATCCACGTGGTGTGCCTCGCCGAGACGGCCGCGGCCTCCCCCGCGTCCCCGGTGACGGAGACGTACGAGGCGGCCTGCGCGGCGGCGCCGGCGTTCCGGCAGTGCGGGGCCGTCGCCCTGCTCAGCGGGGACGTGGCGACCGCGCTGCGCCTGCTGCGGGTGGCCGGGACCGGCTCCGGCCGTCCCTCCGGCCCCGTCGGCCACGGCACCCTCGCCACGGTCGACGCGGTCTCCCCCGCCTGGGCCGAGCGGTTCGCGCGGGCGCTCGCACCGCTGCGCACGGACGGCGCCGGCGGGGAGCGGCACGCGCGCGTGTCGGCGCCGCTGCCCCGGTCGGCGCGGCTCCTCGACGAGCTGGGCCTGGCCCGGGCCACCCCGGCCTCGCTGATGGCCCGCTGGGCGGACGCGGCCGACGACACCCAGGCGCTCGGCGGACGCGTCACCGCCGTACTGGGCGCCGGACCGCGCGGCCCGGTCACCGCCGACCTCGCCGCCGACGGACCGCACCTGCTGGTCGAGGGGCCGCCCGGCAGCGGTCGTACGGAACTGCTGCGGGCGGTCGTCGCCTCGCTGGCCGCCGCCGAGCGTCCCGACCGGCTGGCCGTCGTGCTGGTCGACGGCCGGGGCGCCCCCACGCCGGGCGACGCGCCCGGCGAGGGCCTGCGCGTGTGCACGGACGTACCGCACGTCACCACGCACCTGTGCGCCAACGACCCGGTGCGGATGCGGGAGTTCGCGCAGTCCCTGAGCGCCGAGCTGAAGCGGCGCGCGGAGCTGCTGGGCCGGTCGGACTTCGCGGAGTGGCACACCGGGCGGGAGCTGTCGGACCGCATGGTCGCCCAGCGCACGGCGTCCGCGTCCCGCGCGGAGCAGAACGGGGACCTCGACACCCCGCCCAGCTCGACGCTGCGGCTGCGGCCGGGCGCCGACCGGCGCAAGACGGGGGCCGCGCCGCCGCTGCCCCGGCTGGTGGTGGTCGTGGACGACCTGGACGCGCTGGTGTCCCCCGCGCTCGGTTCGCCGGGGCGGCCCGCCGCCGGGTCGGTGATGCGGGCGCTGGAGGCGGTGGCGCGGGACGGTGAGCGGCTGGGCGTGCACCTGGTGGCGGCCACCGGGCCCTGCGCCCGTACGGCGCGGACCGAGCCGGTGCGGCAGGCGTCGCTGCGGGTCGCGCTCGACGCGGCGGTGCCGGGGGGCGGTCCGGACGAACCGGCGCCGGGGCGGGGGCGGCTGACCTGTCCGGACGGGCGGGAGACGGCGTTCCAGGGCGGGCGGGTGACCGGGCGCATTCCGCGGACGGCGACCCTGCGGCCGACGGTCGTTCCTTTGGAATGGCACCGCATGGGGGATCCGCCGGCCCGCCGTCAGGTGCGCGAGCTCGGTAACGGGCCCACCGATCTGGCGTTGCTCGCCAGTGCGTTGGAGCGGGCGGCGCGGCAGGTGGCGGCGGCGGAGGTGCCGTCGCTGCTCTGACCCGGGGAACGTCGGCCGGCACTCGGGGCTGGGCGGGGGGTGTTCGCGCGGCCCGGCGCTTGCGGGGTGCCTCCCCCACTCTCGGCTGCGCTCGAGCGGGAGGTGCCCCCACCGCCCACCCTCCCCCACCCTCGGCTTGCGCTCGGGCGGGGGGACCCCCATCGCCCTGGGGGCACCTCCCAGGCCTTCGAGGCACTGGGGGAGGCACGACTGCCCGCGGACGGCGACGCCCGCGGTTGACCGGTGACGCTTGGTCACGACGCGGTCACGATAGCCGTTTTGACACGGGAGGCGGTCTTGCCACCCCTACCCCCCGGGCGTAGACCAGAGCGCACGGGACAGCGCTCGGCGTTCGACGGAGCACGAAGAACGGGGCAGTGATGCGCAGGACGAGCAGGATCATCCGGATACGTGGTGCCGCGGCGCTCGCCGCCGGAGTGCTCGCGGTCTCGCTCACCGCGTGCGGTGGCGACGACGGCGGCGGCGACGACGAGGAGAAGGGCGGCGGAACCGGCGGAACCGGCGGAACCGGATCCACCGTCACCCTTCCGAAGCTGGACGGCGCGAGCCTCGAGGTCGCCGCCGTGTGGACCGGCGCCGAGCAGGCCAACTTCAAGAAGGTCCTCGCGGAGTTCGAGAAGCGCACCGGCGCCAAGGTGACCTTCGTCCCCGCCCAGGACCCGATCATCAACTTCCTCGGCTCGAAGGTCGCGGGCGGCGCCCCGCCGGACGTGGCGATGCTGCCGCAGCCCGGCGCCATCAAGCAGGCCGTCGACAAGGGCTGGGCCAAGCCGCTCGGCGCCGAGGCGACCAAGGAGCTCGGCGAGAACTACTCGCAGGGCTGGCAGGACATCGGCAAGGTCGACGGCAAGCAGTACGGCGTCTACTACAAGGCCGCCAACAAGTCGCTGATCTGGTACAACGCCCAGGTCTTCGAGAACGCGGGGGCCGCCGAGCCGAAGACGTGGGACGAGCTGCTCACGACCGCGCAGACGGTGTACGACTCCGGTGTCACCCCGTTCTCGGTCGGCGGCGCCGAGGGCTGGACGCTGACCGACTGGTTCGAGAACGTCTACCTCTCGCAGGCCGGTCCGGAGAAGTACGACCAGCTCGCCAAGCACGAGATCAAGTGGACGGACCCGTCCGTCAAGGAGGCGCTGACCACGCTCGCCGAGATCTGGGGCAAGAAGGACTACGTCGCGTCCGGCGCGCTGGGGACCGACTTCCCGACGTCCGTGACGCAGACCTTCACCGGCGGCGACCAGCCCAAGGCCGGCATGGTCTACGAGGGCGACTTCGCGCAGGTCAACATCGGCGAGACCGAGGCGGAGGTCGGCACGGACGCGAAGGTGTTCCCGTTCCCGGCCGTCGGCGACACCGCGCCGGTGGTCTCCGGCGGTGACGCGGCCGTGATCCTGGAGGACTCAAAGGCGGCGCAGGCGCTGGCCACCTTCCTGGCCTCCCCCGACGCGGCGGCGATCCACGCGAAGCTGGGCGGCTTCCTCTCCCCGAACAAGAGCGTCGACCCGTCGACGTACCCGAACGCCGTGCAGAAGAAGATCGCCGAGGCGCTGATCGCGTCCGGCGACGACTTCCGCTTCGACATGTCCGACCAGGCCCCGCAGGCGTTCGGCGGCACGCCCGGCAAGGGCGAGTGGAAGGCGCTGCAGGACTTCCTGAAGAACCCGAAGGACGTCGCCGGTACGCAGGCGAAGCTGGAGGCCGACGCGGCCGCGGCGTACGGGAACTGAACCGGCGATGGCGTCGGACACGGCGGCGGGGGCACCGAAGACGTCCCCCGCCGCTCCCAAGTCGCGCAAGAGCGTCACCGGCACCCGCACCACCGTCGCGGCGCTGTTCCTGCTGCCCGCGCTCGTGCTGCTCGGTGCGCTCGTGGTCTACCCGATCGGGTACTCCGTCGTCCGCAGCTTCTACGACCAGTCCGGCGACGGTTTCGCCGGATTCGACAACTACCGGGCCCTGTTCACCGACGACGGCATCCGCACCGCCCTGAAGAACAACATCGTCTGGGTGGTGTTCGCGCCGACGATCGCGACCGCGCTCGGCCTGGTCTTCGCGGTGCTGACCGAACGGGTGCGCTGGGGCACGGCGTTCAAGCTGGTCGTCTTCATGCCGATGGCGATCTCGATGCTGGCGGCCGGGATCATCTTCCGCCTGGTGTACGACCAGGACCCGGACAAGGGCGTGGCGAACGCGGTGTGGGTGGGGGTGCACGACACCTTCGCCCAGTCCTCGGCGTTCCCGAAGGCGCACCCGGGCCGCGAGTCGCCGCTGGAGCCCGCCGGCGGGGGCGCGTTCATCACCAAGGGGACGGTGAGCACCGGTGACACGGTGACGCTGCCGCTGGTCGGTGTCGCCCCCGACCTGATGCCGGACGAGGCGGAACGGGCGGCGGCACCGAAGCCGGAGGACGACCGGATCACCGGCACCACCTGGCAGGACTTCACCCGCGGCAAGGGCGTCGGCACGCTGAACGGCGTCGACGCGGCCGAGCTGGGCTATCCGGGGATGAGGATCGAGGCCGTCAAGGACGGGAAGGTGGTGGAGACGGCCTCGGCGGGCGCCGACGGCACGTTCTCCTTCTCGTCGAAGGCGGACGGGGCCCGGCTGCGGCTCCCGGCGGGCAACTTCGCCGAGCCGTACAACGGCCTGGACTGGCTCGGCCCGTCGCTGGTCACCCCGGCGATCATCGGCTCGTACATCTGGATGTGGGCGGGCTTCGCGATGGTGCTGATCGCGGCCGGGCTCGCGGGCATGCCCCGGGAGCTGCTGGAGGCCGCGCGGGTGGACGGCGCGAACGAGTGGCAGGTGTTCCGCAGGATCACGGTGCCCCTGCTGGCGCCGGTCCTCGCGGTCGTCACCGTCACCCTGATGATCAACGTGCTGAAGGTGTTCGACCTGGTCTTCATCATCGCCCCCGGGTCGTCCCAGGACGACGCGAACGTCCTCGCGCTGGAGCTGTACCGCAAGGGCTTCGCGTCGGACCAGCCGGGTGTCGCCAGCGCGATCGCGGTGTTCCTGCTGCTGCTCGTCATCCCGGTGATGTGGTTCAACGTCAGGCGGCTGAGGCGGGAGGTCAGGCGATGAACACCACCAAGGCGGGTGCACGGCCCGCCGTCAAGGCCGAGCAGTCGCTCGGCTCCCGGCTCAGCCAGTGGGTCAGCGGCGGTCTGGTGCGCGTCTTCCTGATCGTCGTGGGCCTGTTCTGGCTGGTCCCGACGGTCGGGCTGCTGCTGGCCAGCCTGCGCACCCCGCAGGACATGGCCGCCGACGGCTGGTGGAAGGTGTTCACCGAACCCTCGCGGCTCACCTTCGGCGCCTACGAGACGCTGCTGGAGAACGACGACATCACCGGCTCGCTGCTGAACACGGTGTACATCACCGTCCCGGCGACCGTGCTGGTGGTGGTGATCGGCTCCCTCGCCGGGTACGCCTTCGCCTGGATGGAGTTCCCCGGCCGGGACTGGTGGTTCCTGGCCGTGGTGGGGCTGCTGGTGGTGCCGGTGCAGGTGGCGCTGATCCCGATCGCCGAACTCTTCGGCAACCTCGGCCTCTTCGGCTCCGTGACCGGTGTGGTCCTCTTCCACGTCGGTTTCGGTCTGCCGTTCGCGGTGTTCCTGCTGCGGAACTTCTTCGCGGAGATCCCGAAGGAGCTGCTGGAGGCGGCCCGGCTGGACGGCGCGGGCGAACTGCGGCTGTTCGTCCGGGTCGTGATGCCGCTCGCCGGGCCGGCCATCGCCGCGCTCGGCATCTTCCAGTTCCTGTGGGTGTGGAACGACATGCTGGTCGCGCTGATCTTCACCGATTCCGGGAGCCAGCCGATCACGGTCGCCCTGCAGACGCAGGTACGGCAGTTCGGCAACAACGTCGACGTCCTGGCGCCCGGCGCGTTCATCTCGATGGTGGTCCCGCTGGTCGTGTTCTTCTCGTTCCAGCGGCAGTTCGTCTCCGGTGTGATGGCGGGTGCGGTGAAGTAGCCGCCGTACGAGTCACGTTGGAGGGGCGGATCCGTACGGGTCCGCCCCTTCGTGTGACGGGTGTCCCCCGGATGCCGCAGGGGGCGTAACCAAGCCGGGCCGGCGGCCGTTGCCGGGCAGAACGCCCGCACCGACCGTTGGATGCCCTTTGCCCAGGTTCAGTGTCATTGTCCCCGCGTACCAGGTTCAGGCGTATCTGCACGAGTGCCTGGAGTCCGTGCTGTCCCAGTCGTACCCCGATCTCGAGCTGATCGCCGTCGACGACTGCTCGCCGGACGCCTGCGGTGCGGTGATCGACGAGTTCGCGGCCCGCGACCCGCGCGTACGGGCCGTGCACCTGCCCCGGAACGCCGGTCTCGGCCCGGCCCGCAACGCCGGGATGGAGCGGGCGAGGGGCGACTACCTGGTGTTCCTGGACGGCGACGACACCCTCACGCCCGACGCGCTGCTCGCCCTCGCCGACCGGCTGAAGGAGACGGGCGAACCGGACGTGCTGGTCTACGACTACGCGCGCACCCACTGGTCGGGCGAGGCCGTGCGCAACCGGGTCGCCGCCGAGCTCACCGAGGACGGACCCGCGCCGTTCCGCCTCGAGGACCGGCCGGGACTGCTGAACCTGCTGATGGTGGCGTGGAACAAGGCCTACCGGCGGGAGTTCGTCGAGCGCGCGGGCTTCGCCTTCCCGCCCGGCTACTACGAGGACACCCCGTGGACGTACCCGGTCCTGATGACGGCGGAGTCGATCGCCACCCTGGACCGGGTGTGCGTGCACTACCGGCAGCGCCGGGCCGGCGGCATCCTGCGCACCACCAGCGAACGGCACTTCGACGTCTTCGACCAGTACGACCGGGTCTTCGCGTTCCTCGACGAGCGGCCCGCGCTGCGGCGCTGGCGGCCGGTGCTGTTCCGCCGCATGCTCGACCACCTGGTGACGGTGTACGCGCGGCGGGACCGGCTGCCGCGCGGGTCGCGCGCCGCCTTCCTGCGCCGGGCGCGTGCCCACTGCCGGCGCCACCGGGCGCCCGGCGCGTCCGTGTCCGCGCGCGCCCGGGTCCACCACACGATGGTCCGCCTCGGACTGCACCGCACCTACCGGGCGCTGCGGCTGGCGGCGGCGCTGCGCCGCCGGTGGGCCCGGATCGCGGGGCGGCTGCCGCGCGCCCTGCGCCGCGCGGCCCTGCGCCTGCACTACCGGTTCCAGCGGCTGCTGCCGCTCCGCGCCGACCGGGCCGTCTTCGTCGCCGACGGGGGCCGCGGTCACGGCGGTGACCCGGGCGCGCTGGAGTCGGCGCTGCGCGAGCTGGCCCCGCACGTCCGCACCGCCTGGGTGGCCCGTCCCGAGCACCACCACACCCTTCCGCCGGCCGCCCGCCGGCTCGTGCCCGGCACGGCCGCCCACTTCAGCGCGCTCGCCCGGTCCGCGTACCTGGTGACCGACGCCGACGTGGTGCCGGGGCTGGTCAAGCGCAAGGGGCAGGTCCTGGTGCAGACGCGGCGCGGCACCCCCCTCGGGCACGAGGGCCTGGACCTGCTGGAGCGTCCCGCGGCGGCCCGGGACACCGACTTCGCGCGGCTCCTCGAGGGCGTCGACCAGTGGGACTACGTCGTCTCCGCCGACCGCCACTCGACCCTGACCTGGGAGCGGGTCTGCCCCGGCCGCTACACCACCCTGGAGTACGGCAGGCCGCGCACCGACCGGTTCCACACGGCGACCGGGGCGGACGTGGCCCGGCTGCGGGAGTCGCTCGGCGTCCCCGAGGGGTCGGTGGCGATCCTGTACGCGCCGGCCCACCGCGACTACCGGCGCACCCAGCGCCGGCTGCTCGACCTGGAGCGCGTGGTGCGCCGTCTCGGCCCGCGGTTCGTCGTCCTGTCCCTCGCCGACCGCCACCCGTACGGCGGGCCGCTGGAGGCCGCCTCCGACCGGGTCCTGGACGTCACCGGCCACCCGGACGTCACCTCGCTGTGCCTGGCCTCGGACGCCCTGGTCACGGACTATTCGCCGCTGATGTTCGACTACGCGGGCCTGGACCGGCCGGTCGTGCTGCACATCGACGACTGGGAGGCGTACGAGGCGGCCCGTGGCGCCTACTTCGACCCGCGGGCGTTCCCGCCGGGCGCGGTCGCGGGCGGCGAGGACGAGCTGATCGACATCTTCGCGACCGGTCACTGGTGCGGTGCCCGCGCCACCCGGCTGCGGGCGGACTTCCGCGCGCGCTTCTGCCCGCACGACGACGGTCGCGCCGCCGAGCGGGTCGTACGCCGGGTGGTGCTCGGGGAGACGGACCTGCCGCCGGTGGTGCCGCTGGACGGGCGCCGCCCGGTGCCGCCGGCCGGTGCCGTGTCCGGCCCGTCGTCGCTCACGACGGTGCCGCAGCAGCCCGCCGGTGTCCTGGCCGTCACCGACCACGGCTGACCGCCGTTTCCCTCTGTGCACCCAGGGAGTTCCCATGCCCTCCGGCTCGTCGCGGCCCACCCCGGCCCGGCCGCCCGCCCGGCGGCCGTCGGGGCGGCCGGGCGGGCGCCCCACCCGCTGAGGGCGCCACGACACCCTCTACGAGAAAGAGCAGAATGCCCCGCTTCAGCATCATCGTCCCGTCCCACGGGGTCGCCGGCCGGCTGGGCCGGGCGCTGGACTCGGTCCTCGCCCAGTCCTTCGGCGACTTCGAGCTGATCCCGGTCTGCGAGGTGCCCGGGTCCGCCGCGGCCGACGTGGCCGCCCGGCACGCCGAGCGGGACTCGCGGGTGGCGCCGGTGCACGCGCCGCCGTCGGCCGGACTGGCGGGGGCGCGCAACGCGGGGACGCGGGCGGCCACGGGGACGTACCTGCTGTTCCTCGACGGCGACGACGTCCTCGTACCGGGGGCGCTGGCGGCGCTGGACGCGCGCCTGGACCGGACCGGTCCGGTGGACGTGCTGCACTGCGAGCACGAGCGGGCACCCTGGTGGGAGGGCGAGCCCACCAACCCGGCCGCGCCCCTGCTGGCGAAGGCCCCCGACGGCGCGTTCTCCCCGGACCGCGCCCCGCACCTCACCGGCGTGGGCCTCCCGGCGTGGAGCGCGGCCTGGCGCCGCGACTTCGTCACCGAGCGGGGTCTCGCCTTCCCCGCGGGCCACTTCACGGACATCGGGTGGGGCGGACTGGCGATGCTGGACGCCGAGCGGGTGGCGGTGCTGCGTGCGGTCGTCGTACGGCATCTGGTGCGGCGGCAGGGCAGCCGGCTGAACCTGCCCGGGGAGCACCACGCCGAACTGCTGGACCAGGTCGAGCTGGTGCTGGAGCGGGCCGCCGAACGGGGGCTGTCCGCCGAGCGGTCGGCGCCGCTGTTCGAGCAGTTGTTCGCCACCGTGCTGAAGACGGCCGCCCGTCCCCGGCGGCTCCCGTCGGGCCGCCGCGCCTTCTTCCACCGGGCGAGCACCCTGTACCGGCGTCACCGCCCCGCCGGGTACCGGCCCCCGCGCGGCAGTCTCGGGGTGCAGCACCGGCTGCTGGCGTCCGGCTCCTACGAGGCGTTCGCCGCCCTGCGCGGCGCCCGGCGCACGGCGGCGCGGGCCGTGGCGGCGGTGCCGCGCCCCAGGGGCCTGCGCACCCGGCTGCTGTACCGGATGCACCTGCGCCGCCCGCTCGATCCGAACCTCGCCGTGTACTGCGCGTACTGGGGCCGCGGCTACGCCTGCAACCCGGCCGCGATCCACGCCCGGGCCCGTGAACTCGCCCCGCACATCCGCTCGGTGTTCCTGGTGGAGGCGGACCGGGCGCACACCGTGCCGGACGGTGTCGAGTACGCGGTCCTCGGCAGCCGCCGCTGCTGGGAGGTGCTGGCCCGCGCGAAGTACCTGGTCAACAATGCCAACTTCGCCGACGGCGTGGTCAAGCGCCCCGGCAGCGTCCACCTCCAGACGCAGCACGGCACCCCGCTGAAGACCATGGGTGTCGACCAGTCGACGTACCCGGTGGTGGCCGCCGCGACCGGCAGCTTCACCAAGCTCCTCGGCCGGGTGGACCGCTGGGACTACAACCTCTCCGCCAACCCCCACTCCACCCGCGTGTGGGAGCGCGCCTTCCCCGGCTCCTACGAGCACCTGGAGTACGGCTATCCGCGCAACGACGTGTACCTGACGGCCGGCGCCGACGACGTGGCCCGGATCCGCGCGGAGCTGGGCGTCCCTCAGGGCGCGCGGGCCGTGCTGTACGCGCCCACCCACCGCGACCACCGCACCGGCTTCGAGCCCGGCCTCGACCTGGAGGCGTTCTGCGCGGCGGCCGGCGAGGACGTCGTCGTCCTGCTGCGCGCCCACTACTTCTACGACCGGGGCGGGCGCGGGAGCGGCGGCCGGGTCGTCGACGTCACCGCGCACCCCTCGTCGGAGGACGTGTGCCTGGCCGCCGACGCGCTGGTCACCGACTACTCCTCGATCATGTTCGACTACGCCAACCTGGACCGGCCGATCGTGGTGTACGCCGACGACTGGGACGTCTACCGGGAGGTCCGGGGCGTCTGCTTCGACCTGCTGGAGGCACCGCCGGGACCGGTGGTGCGCACCCCCGAGGAGCTGGCCCGGGTGTTCCGCGACGGCTCGTACGCGGACGCGGAGTCGGCCGCGCTGCGGGCCCGGTTCCGGGAGCGGTTCTGCGCGTTCGACGACGGGCGGGCCGCCGAACGGGTCGTGCGCCGGGTGCTGCTCGGCGAACCGCCCGAGGCCCTGCCGCCCGTGATCCCGCTCGCGGAGCGCGTCCCCGCCCCCGCGGCCACCCCGGTGAGGAGCTGACGTGCCCCGTTTCAGCGTCATCGTCCCCGTCCACAGGGTGCGGGGGTACCTGCACGCCTGTCTCGACTCGGTGCTCGGGCAGTCGTACCGCGACCTCGAGGTGATCGCCGTCGACGACCGCTCCCCCGACGGCTGCGGCGCGGTCCTCGACGCGTACGCGGCCCGCGACGAGCGGGTCCGGGTGGTGCACCTGCCGCAGAACGTGGGCCTCGGCCGGGCCCGCAACGCGGGGATGGAGCACGCGACGGGCGACTACCTGTTCTTCCTCGACGGCGACGACACCCTCACCCCGGGCGCGCTGCGCGCGACGGCCGACCGCCTCGACGAGACCGAGGACCCGGACGTCCTGGTCTTCGACTACGCCCGCACCCACTGGTGGGGCGGCACCCGCCGCAACGTCCTGGCCCGTCTGCTGGCCACCGAGGAGGTGTTCACGGCGGCCGAGCGGCCGGAGATCCTCGATCTGCTGATGGTGGTGTGGAACAAGGTCTACCGCCGCGACTTCGTGGCCCGGGAGGGCTTCGTCTTCCCGCCCGGCTACTACGAGGACACGCCCTGGACCTTTCCGGTGCTGCTCAGCGCGGAGCGCATCGCCACCCTGGACCGGATCTGCGTGTACTACCGGCAGCGCCGCCGGGGCAGCATCCTGTCCACCACCAGCCGCAGGCACTTCGACGTCCACGAGCAGTACGCGCGGGTGTTCCGGTTCGTCGACGCCCGCCCGGCGCTCGCGCACTGGCGGCCCTTCCTGCACGCCAAGATGGGCGAGCACTGCCTCGACATCCTCGCCAAGCCGGACCGCCTGCCGCCGTCCGACAAGGGCGAGTTCTTCCGCCGCACGGCCGAGATGTTCCGGGCGCACCGGCCGGAGGGCGTCCCGGTTCCGGCGGAACTGCGGGTGCTGGAGGGAAGTTACGCCGGATACGTCCTGAAGCGGCGGGCGGGGGAGGCCGGGCGGGAGCTGGGGCGGCGGGCCCGGCAGGCGGGTACGGCGACGGCGGCGCGGTACGCCCGGGCCCGGGCCCGGTCCGTGTTCCGCCGTCCGCTCGACCCGGACCTCGCCGTGTACTCGGCGTTCTCGCACCGGGGCGTGCTCGGCGACCCGGCGGCGATCCACCGCGCGGCACGCGAACTCGCCCCGCACGTCCGGGGCGTGTGGGTGCTGACCGACGAGGAGCAGGCGGCCGGTCTTGAGCCGGACACCGCGTACGTGCTGCTCGGCTCGCCCGGATACCGCCGGGTGACCGAGCGGGCCACGTACTTCGTCAACAACGTCAACTGGCCGGGCTCGCTGGTCAAACGCCCGGGGAGCGTGCACGTCCACACCCACCGGGGCACCCCGCTGAAGTACCTGGGCGCCGACCTGCTGGACCGGCCCGGCGCCCGGCTCGGCCTCGACGTCCCGCAGATGCTGCGCCGGGCCGACCGCTGGGACTACAGCCTGGTCGCCAACCGGCACTCCGAGCTGGTGTGGGAGCGGGCCTTCCCCTGCCACTTCACCTCCCTGCGCACCGGCAGCCCGCGCAACGACGTCCTGGTCGCCGCTCCGGCGGACCGGGGGCGTGCGGTGCGCGAACGGCTCGGCGTCCCGGACGGCGACACGGTGGTGCTGTACGCGCCGACCCGCCGCGACTACCGCAGGGACGGGCTGGTGGAGCGGCTCGACCTCGCCCGGTTCGCCGCCGGCCTGGGCGAGGGCCGCACCCTCGTCGTCCGCCTGCACCCCTCGCTGGCCGCCGGCCCCGCGCGCGGCCTCGGCCTGTCCGAGCTGCACCGGCGGGGCGTGCTCGTCGACGCCACGGACGAGCCGGAGGTGCAGGACGTGCTGCTCGCCGCCGACGTACTGGTCACCGACTACTCGTCGATCATGTTCGACTACGCCCTGCTGGACCGGCCGATCGTGGTGTACGCCGACGACTGGGACGCCTACCGGGCGAGCCGGGGCGCCTACCTGGACATCACGGCCGAGGCACCGGGCCATGTGGCGCGCTCCCCCTGGGAGCTGGCGTGGCTGTTCGACTCCGGGACCTGGCGGGACGAGGAGGCGGCGCGGCTGCGGTCGGCGTTCCGGCAGCGGTTCTGCGAGTTCGACGACGGCCGGGCCGCCGAGCGGGTGGTGCGGACGCTGATGCTGGGCGAGCCGATGCCCGAGCGGCCGGCCGGACCGGCCCGGGTGCCGTCCCCCGAGCGCCCGGCTCCGCTCGCGGCGGGGGGATCCCCGCCGTCCACCGGCCGCGACCTGCTGACCCCGTCGTGAGGCCGCGCACCCGGGTCCTGCTGCTGGCCGCCGTCTTCGCGCTGCTGCAACTCGCCAACGTCACCGGCCGGGACACCCCCGACAGCAAGAACTACCTGTCGTACGCGCTGCACCTGACCGGTGCGGACAAGCGGGAGGCGGCCACCGCCACCATCGACTACTTCTGTGCGGGCCGGGCGTCGATCGCGCACCGCGAGCAGAACGTGGACGTGGTCCGCTTCCACGCCCCCGACCCCGCTCCGGAGGTCCTGCGCGAGTGCCGGGAGCGGGAGTGGCGGCAGGTGGAGGCCCTGCTGGCGGCGGGGCGGACCGGCGGGCACACCGTGCCGTTCATGCCGGAGCGGTTCATGCGGATCTTCGAGGTACGGCCCGGCTTTCCGGTGTTCCTGGCGCCGTTCGTCGCCCTGTTCGGGGTGACGTGGGGCGTGTGGGCGGCGGGCGTGGTGGTGACCTGCGCGGGCGGGGTGCTCGCCTTCCTGGTGCTGCGCGCCCTGGCGGTGTCCGTGCCGCTCGCGCTCACCGGGCAGGCGCTGTTCCTGGTCCTGCCGTGCGGGACGACCGCGATGCGCCCGATGGCCGAGGGGCTGCTGCTGGCGCTCACCCTGGCGGCGCTGTGGGGCTGTGCGCTGGTGCTCCAGGGGCACAGGACGCGGGCGGGCCTGGCGCTGGTGGGCGCCGCGCTGCTCGCGCTGTTCACCGTCAAGCACTCGCAGGCGCTGTTCCTCGGGCTGTGCCTGGCGGGCGCGGGCGCGGCGGTCGCCGTGCGGCGCCGGTGGCGGGGGCGGCCGTCGGGGCGCGGGGTGGTCGCGCTCGCGGGGACCGGGTGCGCGGGGGTGTTCGGCACGCTGCTGCTGGCCCGGCTGCTGCACTACCCGTCGGCGTCGGAGAGCGTGCAGGACCTGCTCACCGATCACTTCGCCCGCCCCGACCGGGAGCGGCCGTGGGCGGAGTTCTTCCAGTTGCAGGGGAACTTCTGGACGGAGTGGCTGCGGCGGCAGCTGTGGGAGCCGGTGTTCGTCTCGTTCCTGGCGGCCGGTGTCCCGGGGGCGCTGCGGCGGCCGGCGTTCGGTGCCTTCCTGGTCGCCGCCGCCGGCACGGGGTTCCTCAACCAGGCCGGGCATCCGGACATCAACATCTGGGGCGACCGGCTGATCACGCTGGCCTGGCTGCTGCCGGTGCTGGGCGTGCCGCTGCTGCTGGAGCCGGTGGTGCGGCGGGCGGTGGTGCCGGCGCAGGGCGCTCCGGTGGGGCTGGCGCACTGACCGTCCGCTTCACCCGATGAGCTGGCCGTCCGCTTCACCCGATGAGCTGACCGTCCGCTTCACCCGATGAGGTGACGCGGGGTCATGCCGTGGGGCACGCCGGGAACATTGGGCAAATGCCCGTGAAGCTCCCTTTCCGTACCCTCCGATGAGCTCCCCGGTCCTCGTCCGGCCGGCCGTGCGCGGTGCCACGGCGCTGCGCGGCGGCGGGGCCTGGCGCCCCACTCCGTACCAGTTCTTCGGCTTCCTGTTCTGGCTGGTGATGTCGCTGGCGTACTGGAGGGTGCCGCTGTGCTGCGACGCCGGGCAGCACGCGGCGGTCGTCGAGCGCCTCGAGGACGATCTGCTGCACCCCCGGCACCCGATGGCGGACCTGCCGGGGGCGGGCAGCCCCTACTACTCGCCGTTCGCGCTGGCGCAGGGCGTGGCCGCCCGGCTGACGGGGCTGGGCGGCTGGGAGGTGCTCAGGCTCACCGGGCCGCTGAACCTGCTGGTGCTGCTCACCGGGATCGGCCGTTTCGTGCGGGTGCTGACCCCGCGCCCCTGGGCGCCGGTGCTGGCGCTCGGCGCGATGACGCTGTTGTGGGGGGTGGAGCGGGCCTGGTGGAGCGGCTATCTGAACCTGATGTCGATGACGGGCAACCTGGCCTACCCGTCGGCGTTCGCGATCGGGCTCGCCTTCTGGGCGTGGGCGCTGACGGGGACGCGGGCTCGGCGGGCGGGGGCACGGGGCCGGCGCGCGGGGACGGGCGGGCCGCGCCCGCTGTCCGGGTACGCGGCGCTGGGCGCGCTGTACGGGCTGATCCTGCTCGTGCACCCGATCACGGCGGTCGCGGCGGCGCTGGGCGGGGTGGCGCTGGTCGCCGGGTGGCAGCGGCGGTGGGGTCCGGCGGCCGCGGGGCGGTGGGCGCTGGCGGGGGCGGTGGCGCTGCTGACGGCCGCCTGCTGGCCGTACTTCGACGTGTTCGCGCTGGCCGGGGACGGCAGCGTGGACGCGATGCACCGGCGGCTGTACCTGGACCTCGGCGGGCAGTTCGGGCTGGCGCTGCTCGGGCTGCCGGTGCTGTGGCTGCGGGCGCGGCGCACCTCGTGGCGTGATCCGCTGGTGCTGATGTTCGTCCTGGACTGCCTGGTGGTGGCGTACGGCTGGGTCAGCGGCCACTACACCTACGGCAGGATCCTCGGGCTGACGCTGGTGCCGTTGCAGTTCGCGTCGGCGGTGGAGCTGGCGGCGCCGCGGCCGTGGCCGGTGTGGCGGCGGCTGCTGGGCGGGGCCACGGCGGCGGGGGCGTGCGCCGCGTTCCTGACCGTGCACGCCGGGGCGGTGGTGCCGGCGGGCTTCGAACGGCCGCCGGACTGGCCGTCGTACGCGTGGGCCGCGCGGTACGTCGGGCCGGGTGAGGTCGTGATCACCGACGGCTACCACGCCGTCCACGCGATCGCCGGGTACGGGCCGAACCTCGCCGCGCCGGCCTGGCCGGACGCCTCGCTGGACGAGGGGGAGCGGCTGCGGCGGGTGGCCGACGTGCGCGCGTACCTCGACCCCGGTTCGACCCGCGCCGAGCGGGCCGCGGTCGTCCGCCGGTACCACGCGCGCTGGCTGCTGCTGACGCCCCGGCAGCGGGTGCCCGAGGAGGCGGTGGTGGTGGCGTGGAGCCGGCGGACGGGGGAGGTGCTGGCGCGGGTCGGGGGGTGAACCCGCCGGGGACTACTCGATGACGAGGTCGACCGGGATGTTGCCGCGGGTGGCGTTGGAGTAGGGGCAGACCTGGTGGGCCTGCTCGACCAGCTTGCGGCCGGTCTCCTCGTCGAGGCCGTCGGGCAGTTCGACGCGCAGCGTCACCGCGAGCGCGAAGCCCTCGCCCTGCTTGCCGAGGACGACCTCGGCGGTCACCGCGGCGTCGCTGACGTCGACCTTCGCCGCCCGGCCGACCACGCCGAGGGCGCTGCCGAAGCAGGCCGCGTAACCGGCGGCGAACAGCTGCTCGGGGTTGGTGCCCTGGCCGTTGCCGCCGAGCTCCACGGGGGCGCTCAGGCCGAGGTCCAGCTTGCCGTCGGAGGTGACGGCGCGGCCCTCGCGGCCGTGGGTGGCGGTGGCGACAGCGGTGTAGAGCGCGTCCATGGAAAGGACCTTCCCTCTCGAGTCGTGGCTCGGCCGGGCCCTTCGGTGGGTCCGGCCGCCGTACGACCACAAGTAGAGCACGCAATTGAATTGCGCGCAACCAAATGGCTCGCAAGGGCTACCCTGGAGGCATGACAGCCACTCCGAGCCCACCCCCCGCGACGGCCCCGCTGCCGGGCGCCGCGGACGACTGGCTCCGCCTCGACCAGCAGATCTGCTTCAACCTGAACGCCGCCTCCCGCGCCTTCAACGGCGTCTACCGGGTGGTCCTCAAGGACCTCGGGCTCACCTATCCGCAGTACCTGGTCATGCTGGTGCTGTGGGAGCACGGCACGCTGCCCGTGAAGAAGCTCGGCGAGCACCTGCGACTGGACTCCGGCACGCTGTCCCCGCTGCTCAAGCGGCTGGAGACGGCCGGTCTGGTGCGCCGGGAGCGCAGTGCGCGCGACGAGCGGTCGGTGGAGGTCCGGCCCACCGAGGAGGGCACGGCGCTGCGGGAGCGGGCCCTGGAGGTGCCGCGCCGGATCATGGCCGCGACCGGCTTCGGGATCGACGAGATCCGCGATCTGAGCACCCGCCTCCACCGGCTCACGGCGGCGCTGGACACGGCGGTGGCGGAGGGCGCGTGACGGCCGCCGACGTGCGCCGAGCGCGCCGGGCGTCCTCAATGGAGGGCAGGAGCAGCCCCGTGACGTGTCCGAGGACGCCATGCAGCCCTCTCAGCCCCAGGTCGCCGTCGTCGTCATCGGCCACGACGACGCCGCCCATGTGACCGACGCCGTGCGCTCGGCGCTCGGGCAGGGCGGCGCCGTACGGGAGGTCGTCGCCGTCGACGACTGCTCGACGGACGGCAGCGCCGGCCTGCTGGACCGGCTCGCCGAGGGCGAGCCCCGGCTGCGGGTGATCCGGCTCCCCGTCAACAGCGGCGGCTGCGGCACCCCGCGCAACACCGGGCTCGCCGCGGTGACCTCCCCGTACGTGATGTTCCTGGACAGCGACGACGTACTGCCGCCCGGCGCGGTGGACGCGCTGCTCACGGCCGCGACCGGGGCGGACGCGCAGGTCGCGGGCGGCCTGTGCGTGCGCCGCGAGCTGCCGTCGGGGCGCGAGGTGCCCTGGGAGCCGGCCCTGTACGCCGCGCCCGCCGTGCTCGACCGCCCGGCGCTGCGCCCGCGCCTGGTCCACGACACGCTGTGCGTCAACAAGCTCTACGGCACGGCCTTCCTGCGCGCGCACGGCATCCGCTTCCCCGACGGCCGGTTCCCCTACGAGGACGTCGTGTTCACCGCGCGGGTGTGGGCCGCCGCCCCGCGCGTCGCGCTGGTCCCGGACCGGGTGTACGTCTGGCACGTCCGCCGGTCCGCGCGGCGGCTGTCGATCTCGCTGGACCGCGCGGGCGTCGACAACTGGCGGGCCCGCACGCACGCGTGCCGCACCGCCCACGGGATCCTGCTGGCCGCCGGGGAGAAGCGGCTGGCGCGCCGGGCGCGGGCCAAGTTCCTCGACCACGACCTGCGCATGTACGCCCGCGAGCTGCCGCTGCACGACGAGGAGTACCGGCGTCAGTGGTGGGCGCACACCCGGGCGTTCCTCGCGGAGTACGACGCCGCCGACTGGGCCCGCGACCCGGTGGCCCCGGGCCGGCTGACCGGGCGGGTCGTGCTGGCCTCCCCCGAGCCGTGCGACCTGCCCCGGCTGCGGGAGCTGGCGGCCCGGCCGGCCCGGCTGTGCCCGCCGTACGCCCGCGCGGCGGACGGCACGCCCTGCTGGTCGGCCGCCCTGCCCGGGATCACCCTGGAGCCCCTGCTGACCCGCCCCGTGCCCCTCCTCCCGCTCGCCGTGGACGCGGAACTGCGCCCCCGCGCGCACGGCCCGCGGCTGCGGGTGCGCCTGCACGAGCTGTACGGCCGGGTGGCACGGGCGGAGCCCTGGTCGGTGGAGACGGAGTGGCGCCACCGGGACCGGGACGGCGCCCGCGTCCGCCGTACGGTGCCGCTGCGGACGGCCGCCGACGGCACCTGGGTCGCGGAGACGACCGTACGGCCGGACCGGCTGGCCACGCTCGGCACGGGCGCCTGGGACCTGCGGCTGCGGGTGCGCTTCCGGGACGGTTCGAGCCGCCGGGTCACCGCGCACGCGCTCGCCGGGCCGGGGCTGCTGCGCCGCTGTGCGATGCCGAGCCCCTGGCACGGTGTGGTGCTGGTGCGGCCGTACGCCACGCACTCGGGCGCGCTCGCCCTGCGCGTGGCGGCCGGGGTCCGCGGAGTCGCCCCGGTGCTGCGCGGAAGGCTCCGGCGCCTGCTTCACTGGGAGCCGACCACTTCCGACCGCACGGGCACGGGCCAACGACGAGGGGACGGCCGACCATGACCTGGTTGATCACCGGCGGCGCCGGCTACATCGGGGCGCACGTCGTACGGGCGATGACCGAGGCGGGCGAACGGGCGGTGGTGTACGACGACCTGTCCACCGGACTCGCCGACCGGGTGCCGGACGGGGTGCCCCTGGTGGTCGGCTCCACCCTGGACGGCGAGCGGGTGGCGCGCGCCCTCGCGGACCACGGGGTCACCGGGGTCGTCCACCTGGCGGCGAAGAAGCAGGTGGCCGAGTCGGTGTCGCTCCCCCTGCACTACTACCGGGAGAACGTGGAGGGCCTGCGGGTCCTGCTGGAAGCGGTCACGTCGGCCGGCGTCCGCTCCTTCGTCCTCTCGTCCTCGGCGGCCGTGTACGGCATGCCGGACGTGGACCTCGTGACGGAGGAGACCCCCTGCGCGCCCATGTCGCCGTACGGCGAGACGAAGCTGGCCGGCGAGTGGCTGGTCCGCGCGACCGGCGCGGCGGCCGGGCTCTCCACGGCCTGCCTGCGCTACTTCAACGTCGCCGGCGCCGCTCGCCCGGACCTCGCCGACACGGGCGTCTTCAACCTCGTCCCCATGGTCTTCGAGAAGCTGACCGAGAACGCGCCCCCGCGCGTGTTCGGCGACGACTACCCGACCCCCGACGGCACCTGTGTCCGCGACTACATCCACGTCGTCGACCTGGCCGAGGCCCATGTCGCGGCGGCCCGCGCGCTGCGCTCCGCCCCCGGCCGGGACCTCACCCTCAACATCGGCCGCGGTGAGGGCGTCTCCGTCCGGGAGATGATCGACCGCGTCAACGCCCTCACCGGCCACGACTGCCCGCCCGTGGTCACCCCGCGCCGCCCCGGCGACCCGGCCCGCGTCGTCGCCTCCGCCGACCGGGCGGCCGCGGAACTGGGCTGGAAGGCCCGCCACGGCGTCGACGACATGATCACCTCGGCCTGGGCGGGCTGGCTGCGCCTGCACCCGGAAGCGGCCCGCGCCTGATGCCCACCCGCACCGAACGCGCCCCGGGCGCCGTCATCGGCTCCGCCGTCGGCGACGCCCCGGGCGCCCCCTTCGGGTTCGGCCCGGAGGGCGCCTTCCCGGCCCGCTTCCCGGCACCGAAGCCGCGGTGACCCTGTGGAGCAGGAGTCCCCCACGACGGGCTGACCTCCGCGGCCGGTCGGGGTGGTCCTGAGGGCCGGTCACCTCCTCCAGAACAGGTGGTGGGTCACGCCGCTCGGGCTGGGCACGACCTCCAGGTGGAACCGGTCGAGCAGTTCGTCGGGGGACTCCCACAGGCGCAGTCCGGACCCGAGCTTCACCGGTGAGACCGCCACGTGCAGGGTGTCGACGAGATCCGCGTCGAGGAACTGCCGAATGGTGGTGACCCCGCCGCCGAGCCGGACGTCCTTGCCCCGCGCCGCTTCCCGCGCCCGCGCGAGGACCGCGGCCGGGTCCCCGGCGACGAAGTGGAACGTGGTGTCGGAGAGCGTGAACGAGGGACGCTCGTGGTGGGTCATGACGAACACCGGGGTGCGGAACGGGGGCTCCTCCCCCCACCAGCCGCGCCACTCGTGATCGTGCCAGGGCCCGCGCTGGGGCCCGAACTTGTTGCGGCCCATGATCTCGGCGCCGATGTTGCGCGCGTAGTCCCGGGTGAAGTAGTCGTCGAGGCCCCGGCTGCCCCCGGGGTCGGTGCGCATGGGCCAGCTCGCCGTGGCGCCGGCCCAGGCGAACAGCCGCTCGGGGTGGTCGAGGCCGAACGGCTGCTCGAGGCTCTGGTCCTCGCCGGCAGCGATGCCGTCGCTCGAGACGTTGAAGTTCTGGACTCTCAGAAGCTGAGCCACGCGTTCCTCCCGTGTTGTCGGACAACAAGGGTGAGACTCCTCGGGCCGGGAAAAGTCATCGCCGCGCCACACGGCGATGGCCGGGACCGTACGCCGGTCCCGGCCGTTGCCGCGTGCGGGTCCAGATCTGGTTGAGGCCGCCGTCGACGGCGATCTCGGCGCCGGTCACCAAACTGCTCTGCGGTGTGGCGAGGAAGAGCACCGCGTCGGCGACCTCCTCCGGGCGGCCCAGCCGACCCAAAGGAAGCCCCGGGGCGCGGCGCACCTCCCTCACAGCGCCTTCAGCGCCTCCGTCGTCGCCCGGGTCAGCGCCTCCAGGTACCCCTTCGGCGGCTTGGGGCCGCGGATGACCACCGAGCGCCAGTACAGGGGGCCCGAGATCAGGTCGAGGGCCAGGGCGTGGTCGGCGCCGGGGCGGAGTTCGCCGCGCGCCTGTGCCGCCGCGACGATGCCCCGGGCGACGGAGTCCTGGCCCTCGCGCAGCGCCTTCTGCAGGGCCTCGGCGATGTCGGGGTTGCGGGCGGCCTCGGCCTGGAGGTCGGGGAGGATCTGCGAGGCGACGGGGTGGCGCAGGGCGCGGGAGGTGACCTCGTACAGCAGGCGCAGGTCGCCCTCCAGGGAGCCGGTGTCCGGCGCGGGCAGGCCCTGGACGGCGATCGCGGACAACAGGTCGAGGACCAGGTGCAGCTTGGAGCGCCAGCGGCGGTACACCGCGGTCTTGCCGACACCCGCGCGGCGCGCGATCCCCTCGATCGACATCCGCGCGTAGCCGGCCGCCGCCAGCTCCTCGAAGACGGCCGCCCGGATGGCCTCCGTCACGTCCTGGCGCAGGACGGCGGCCCCGGCGGGGGCCCTGCGGCGCGGACGCGGCTGGGGCTCGTCGGCGTTCGTCGTCATGCGGACAGCATAGGCCGATACCGTCACGACGAAACGGTTGCGTTCCGGCGTTCTTTCGACTTACGCTCCCGTTGCGACGATACGGTCCCGTCCCGACGTAGGGACTCCCGTCGCCCCCCTCCCTCTAGCGAAAGCGCCGGATGTGAGTCAGGCCCTCCACACCCCACCCCCCGCACCGGTCCGCCCGGTCCCGGCCGAGGACGACCTCGCGGCCCTCGCCGCCCGGCACGGCCTCACGGTCAGCGGCGCCCGGCCGTCCCTGGGCGAGTACGTCCGTCAGCTCTGGGACCGGCGGCACTTCATCCTCGCCTTCTCCCGGGCGAAGCTGACCGCCCAGTACAGCCAGGCCAAGCTCGGCCAGCTGTGGCAGGTGGCGACCCCGCTGCTGAACGCGGCGGTGTACTTCTTCATCTTCGGCCTGCTGCTGGGCGCCAACCG
>NZ_JBEZBE010000023.1:89042-145218 GCF_040646935.1 Streptomyces sp. NPDC044984 | reverse complement strand
CATCGCCGAAGGCGACGCGAAGTGGAGCGCAGCGCAACACAGCGCCCTTGACGCGGCTCGCGGAAGCACGACACTGACAAAGAAGCGAGTGGCCCGACGCCCGCTGGTCAGCGTGCCCTGGGGTAAACCCCCGTAGAAACACGCCCGTTGACCGGATGGGGGCGAGGGCGAGTCACCGCGAGGCTCATGGGCATGTCGCTGACCACATCACGCACCCTCGCCCTCACCGCCGTACCCGCCGCCCTCCTCGTCGCCCTGCTCCCACCCCTGACCGCCCAAGCCGTACCCGACCCCACGTCCCGGCCGTCCCTCGCCTGGGGGCCCTGCGAGGGCACCGGCGACGCCGACCCCCGCCAGGAGTGCGCCACCCTCCAGGTCCCCATGGACCACGCCGACCCCGACGGCCCGCAGATCTCCCTCGCCGTCTCCCGCATCCCCGCCGAGAGCCCCACATCCCGCCGCGGCACCCTCTTCCTCATCCCCGGCGGACCGGGCGGCTCCAGCCTCGACGACCCCTCCGGCAAGGGGCAGAAGCTGCCCCAGGACATCCGCGACCAGTACGACCTCATCGGCTTCGCACCCCGCGGCCTCGCCCCGTCCACCCCCGTCGACTGCGGGCTGGAGTACGCCGACCTCGCCACCTCCAAACTGCGCCCCTGGCCCGCCCCGGACGGCTCGGTCGACGGGAACATGGCCACCGCCGAGCGCATCGCGACAGCCTGCGCACACAACGGCGGCGAACTGATCCGCCACATCAGCACCCGGAACAACGCCCGCGACCTCGACCGCCTCCGGGCCGCGCTCGGTGAGCGGAAGATCTCCGCGTGGGGGGTGTCGTACGGCACGTACGTCGGAGCCGTCTACAGCCAGATGTTCCCGCACCGCACGGACCGGATCGTGCTGGACAGCAACGACGACCCCGACCCGACCCGGGTGGCCCGCGCCTGGCTCGCCGGGCACGAGCAGGGCGTCGAGGACACGTTCCCGCACTTCGCGGCGTGGGCGTCGGCACCCGGCAACCCGGACCGGATCGCGGACACGGCCGCCGAGGTCCGTCCGCTGTTCCTCCGGCTCGCCGCCCGCCTCGACCGCCAGCCGATCCCCTGGCCGGGCGCCAACCCCGAGGAGCTGAACGGCAACGTCCTGCGCCAGACCATGCTGGACAGCCTCTACCGGCCCAGCCGTTACCCGGCCCTCGCCAAGCTGATGCTGGCCGCCCGGCAGGGCACCGTACCGCCCGCGCCGTCCGCCCCGCCCGAGTCGGTGCTGCAGAACGTGACCGCCGTCGGCGCCGGCACGCTCTGCAACGACGTGGCCTGGCCCGAGTCCGCCGCCGTGTACCGGAAGGATGTCGCCGAGAGCCGGGCCAAGTTCCCGCTCACCGCGGGCATGCCCCGCAACGCGATGCCGTGCGCCGCCTGGCCGTACGAGCCCCGCGAGGCACCCGCCCGCATCACCGGCCGGGGACCGTCCAACGTCCTCCTGATCCAGAACGAACGGGACGTCGCCACCCCGCTCAGCGGCGCGCTGAAGCTCCGCGAGGCGTTCGGCCGGCGGGCGGTCATGGTCACCGTGAACTCCACCGGCCACGACGCCTACCTCGCCAACGGCAACGAGTGCGGCGACCGCACGGTCTCCCACTACCTGTCCACCGGCGAACGCCCCGCCCGGGACGTGTACTGCCGCTGACGACAGGCGTTCAAGCGTTCCCCGGGCCGCTCGTCCGACCGGACGATGAACTGCCGATGGCGCCGTTGGCGTGACGCTTCGTCCCGGTCGCAACCGGGCCTCCCGCTACCGGCCTCCTGTCCTGACAGAACCGACACCTCTCGGTGAGGAGACCGACATGACCGCGACCGCTTTCGAGTACGGCCCGAACCATGTCCTCGTCGACCCCCGCGCCGTCCAGGACGGCGCGGACTCCACCTGGTGGCCGCCGGCGGCCGGGCAGCCGGAGAGCGACCACCTGCTGGCCCCGCCCGACCCGGCCGACCGCCTCGACATCGCCATCGACCCGCGCGACCGCCGCCGACTGGAGCTGTACGCCGCCCTGACCGCCGCCGGCATTCCGCCGCGCCCCGAGGACCGTGAGGCCGTCGAGAGCCTGAGCGCCCTGCCCGGCAGCGTCACCAGCACCGTCCGGCGGTGGCTGCACCACACCCGGTGAGCCGCCGGGCTCACGCCCTGCCCGGTGCCACCAGCCCCGACTCGTAGGCCACGATCACCAGTTGGGCCCGGTCCCGCGCCCCGAGCTTGCCCATGGTCCGGCTCACGTGGGTCTTCGCGGTCAGCGGGCTCAGGCCCAGCGACTCCGCGATCTCGGTGTTGTTCAGCCCGCGGGCGACCAGGGTGAGCACCTCGCGTTCGCGGTCGGACAGGCACTCGGGACCGGCGGCGACGGGCGCGGACGGGCTGCGCAGGAACCGTTCGATCAGCCGGGCCGTGGGGCCCGGGGAGAGCAGTGCCTCGCCGGCCGCGACCGTGCGGATGGCGTCCAGCAGTTCGGCGGGCCGGGTGTCCTTCACCAGGAACCCGGAGGCTCCGGCGCGCAGCGCGTCCACGATGTTCTCGTCGGTGTCGTAGGTGGTGAGGACGAGGACCCTGACCCCCGCGAGGTCGTCGTCGTCGGCGATCAGGCGGGTCGCCTCGATGCCGTCGAGGTCGGGCATGCGGATGTCCATGACGACGAGGTCGGCGCGCTCGGTGCGGGCCAGTTCCGCCGCCTGCCGGCCGGTGGCCGCCTGTCCGACGACCTCCATGTCGGGCGCCGACTCGACGAGCATCGCGAACGCCTCCCGTACCAGGGTCTGGTCGTCGGCGAGCAGCACGCGGATGGTCATCCGGTTCCTTCCCGGGTCGTCGCGGGCGTCAGCGGCAGTTCCGCGGTGACCTCGAAACCGCCGCCCGTCCGTGGTCCGGCGTCGAGTGTGCCACCCACGCTGCGGGCCCGTTCCCGCATGCCGACGAGACCGAAGCCCGGGATGGTGCCGGGGGTGGGTCCGGTGCCGTCGTCGGTGACGGACAGGCGCAGGAGGCCGTCCTCCTCGCGCAGGTCGACACGGACGGCCGGTTCGGGTCCCGCGTGCCGGACCGCGTTGGTCAGCGCCTCCTGCACGAGGCGGTACGCGGCGGCTCCGACGGCGGGCGGAACGGAGGAAGCCACCCGGACGGTCGGTTCGACCCGGGCACCCGCCAGGCGCGCGGCCTCCACCAGGTCGGGGACCCCGGCCAGGCCGGCCAGCGGGCCGCGGGTGTCCGACGGGCCGCGGGCGTCCGAAGGACCGCCGTTGTCGCGCAGCACCTCCAGGGTCGTACGGAGTTCACCGCGGGCCGTCCGGCAGGTCTCGGCGATGTCGTCGAGGGCCTTGGCGACGGTCTCCCGGTCGAGGCGTTCGGGGTCGGCGGCCAGGACGTGCGCGGCCACGGAGGTCTGCACGCCGATGAGGGTGATGCTGTGGGCGAGCAGGTCGTGCAGGTCGCGGGCGATGCGCAGGCGCTCCTCGGCGACCCGGCGGCGGGCCTCCTCCTCCCTGGTGCGTTCGGCCCGTTCGGCGCGTTCGACGATGGCGGCGACGTACTGGCGGTAGAAGCGGACGTCGACGCCCAGGAAGAGCACGGCGACGACCCAGCCGGTGATGCGGAACAGTTCCACGAAGCCGTCGGGGTTGGTGAGGGCGTTCACGGTGAGGGTCGTGCCGATGACGACGGTGCCGAGGAGCAGGGTGCGGCGCGGTGTGCCGGTCGCCGCGACGGTGTACAGCGCGATCATGGTCGCGGCGACGGGCGCGGCGTGGTTGTTGTCGAGGGCGTGGTACGGCACGACCGGCAGCAGCACCAGCAGCAGCACCGGCAGGGGGTGGCGGCGGCGCCACGCCAGCGGGACGTGGGCGGTGAGCATCAGGGCCCAGCCGAGCGCGTCGGGGTCGCGGCCGTGACCCACGAGCAGCGCGAGGACGGTGGCGAGCAGGGCGGTGCACGCGGCGAGGACCGCGTCGTTGCGGACGGCGTGCGGGGCGGTCAGGGGGTCGCGGTTGACCGCGGCCATGATCCGCTCGCCGATGCGGGGGCGTTCCGCCGCCGCCGTGGGGGGCGCTGTCGTCGTGTGCACGGGGTCCATCCTCCGGGAGGAGGGCGCCCCTCCGGGAGGGAGGGGCGCCCCGGGGTGGCACGCGGGGGGCTACACCGGTTCCGGCTGCCGTTCGCGCGGGACCGGCTCCGGGGCCCGGGAGAGTCCGCCGGGCCACCACAGCCGGCGGCGGAGCAGCACGCTCGCCGTGGTGACGAGGTAGGTGCGGACGAGGAACGTGTCGAGGAGGACGCCGACCGCGATGACGAAGCCGAGTTCGACCAGCGCCACCAGGGGCAGCGTGGTGAGCACGGCGAAGGTCGCGGCGAGGACGACGCCTGCGGAGGCGATCACCCCGCCCGTGGTGCGCAGCGCGGTGAGCGCGGCGGCCTCGGGTTCGGCGCCGTTCAGGGACTCCTCGCGCATGCGGTGCAGGAGGAAGATGCCGTAGTCGACGCCGAGGGCGACCAGGAAGACGAAGGAGAGCAGTCCGAGTCCGGGGTCGGTGCCGGCGAAGCCGAGCAGCGGCTCGAAGACCAGTCCGCCGATGCCGAGGGCGGCGCCCCAGACGGCGACGACCGCGGCGAGCAGCAGCAGCGGTGCGACGAGGCTGCGGAGCAGGACCACGAGGATCACGAACACGGCGGCGAGCACCAGCGGCACGATCACCCTGCGGTCGCGGGACTCGCTGTCGGCGAGGTCGAGCTGCTGGGCGCTGGGGCCTCCGACGTGGGCGCCGTGGTCGTCGTCGAGTGCGTCGCGCAGGGCTTCGATGGTGCGGGTCTCGCCGGCCGTCTCGGGGGCGGCGGTGGCGAACACGGAGATCTCGGTCCAGCCTGCGCCGCTGCGTCCGGCGGTGGCGTCGGCGACCCCCTCGGTGGTACGGGCCTCCGCCAGGACGGCGTCCGCCCGGTCGGTGGGTGCCATCACGGTGAGGGGGCGGCTGCTGCGCTCGGGGTACTCCTCGGCCAGGGTCGCCATCGCGGTGATGGACTCGGGCCGGTCGGTGAAGGAGTCCTCCTGCTTGAGGTCGCCGGTGAGGTTGAGGGTGCCGAGGGCGAGGGCGCCGAGGAGGGCGGCACCGCCGGCGAGGACGGCGGCGGGGCGGCGCGCGGCGGAGGTGCCCATCGCGGCGAATAGCGACCGGCGTGCCTTGGGGGCGCTGCCGAAGGCGGGGACCAGCGGCCAGAACACGCGGCGGCCGAGCAGGACGAGGACCGCGGGCAGCAGCGTCGTCATGGCGACGAGCGCGGCGAGTACGCCGACCGTGCCGACGGGGCCCATGCCGCTGCTGCTGTTGAGGTCGGCGGCGAGCAGGCACAGCAGTCCGGCGGCGACGGTGCCGGAGGAGGCGAGGATCGCCGGTCCGCAGCCGCGCAGCGCGGCGCGCATGGCGTCGTACGGGTGCTCGTGGCGGCGCAGTTCCTCGCGGTAGCGGGAGACGAGCAGCAGCGCGTAGTCGGTGCCGGCGCCGAGGACGAGCACGGTCATGATGCCGCCGCTCTGGCCGGTGACGGTGACGTCGAGGAGTTCGTGCATGCCGTATCCGGCGGCCATCGCGAGGGCGGCGGCGACGCCCGCGACGGCGAGCGGGACCAGCCAGAGGAACGGGCTGCGGTAGATCAGCACGAGCAGCACGGTGACGACGCCGAGGGTGGCGAGGAGCAGGGTGCCGTCGATGGTCTCGAACACCTTGCCCATGTCGGTGCCGAGGGCGCCGGGCCCGCCGACCTCGACGCTCAGTCCGCCGGTGCCGTCGGCGATCCCGCGCACCCCGTCGACGAACGCGTTCCGGGCCTCCTCGTCCTGGCCCGGCTCGGTGCTGGAGACCGGGTACATGAGGGTGCTGCCGTCCGCGGAGGGGACGCCCCGGGGGGTGTCCGTCAGCTCGTAGGCGCCCTCGACCTCGGCGACCTGTGCGGCGGCGGTCCGCCGGTCGGCTGCGGTCAGGCCGCCGTCCCGGTGGTAGACCAGCACGAGGTCGGTGGACTCGCCGCCGGGCAGCTCGTCCTGGATGCGGGCCACCTGGGTGGAGTCGGCGCTGTCGGGCAGGTAGTCGACGGCCCGGTTCTGCTGGACCTCGCCGAACTTGCCGGCCAGCGGCCCGACGAGCACGAGCGCGGCCAGCCACAGCCCGACCACCGCCCAGGGCACCAGGCGCCGTCGCCGTACACGTGTCCTTGCGTCCCCCATGGGTCGGGGCTCCCCTCCGGTCGGGTGTCTGGGTCGGTTCCCAGACTCCCGGCGGAAGGGGCGCGGATCGTCGGACGTGGGATCGAGTTGCGGGGTACTGCGTGGGGCGGCACGCGGGCGGGACTACTCCCCGGGGAGTAACCCGCCGTGCGCCGACGGGTGTCAGGCCCGGTCGACCATCCAGGTGCCGTCCTCCTCGTCGTCGACCCGTACCTCCAGTTCGCGGATGCTCATGCCCGCGTCCCACAGTTCCCGGAAGCGCTTCATGCGGTCCTGGACGTGGTCGCGTCGCGCGATGAGCCGGGTCCTGACGTTGACGTCGCGCAGGTCCTGTTCGATCTCGAAGGAGACCTCCTCGTCGTAGACGATGAAGTCGTCGGTGGTGCCGCGCTGGAGGTGCGGCGGCAGCTCGGGCAGCACCGCCACCCGGACCTCGATGTGCAGCGCCTTCTGCTCGTCGCACAGGCGCAGCAGCCGGTCGTCGAGTTCGCGTGCGCTCGCCAGCAGGAACAGCCGCCGTACCGGCACCCCGTGTTCCTCGATCGCCTCCCGCTGGGCGTCGAGGTAGCGGCTGGCGGGCTCGCTGTTCCAGAACTCGCGGTCGACGGAGGTGCTGATGGCGTCGACGGAGCGCTCCGCGGCGTGGGTGAGGCTGAGCATCCAGTCGTGGTTCTCGCCGTGGCACTCCACGCTCATGCTGGTGAGCGCCGCCATGTGCCCGACCACCCGCTGCATCTCCAGGCGGACGAACGTGTAGAGGATCGACGGTCCGGGCGCGAGGGCCTCGGCGAAGCGCTTGGCCAGTTCCGGTACGCCGTCGGTGCGGACGCGGTCGAGCGGCGGGTACGACTCGGGGGGCGGGGCCTGCTGGGCGAGGCGGTTCTCGACGAGTTGCCGGATGTCCTCGGCGTGCCGGGCCAGACCGGTCCGCAGGTCGTCGTCGTGCCGCTCCAGGCCGTCCCGCACGGTGGCGGCGGTCTCGGCGAGGACGCTCTGGGTCCGCAGGGCCTGTTCGTCGGGTTCCCGGTCCCGGACGAGGAGGTACTGGAGGGCCACCGTGGCGGCGGCGCAGAGCGCGGCGGCGGCGAGCTGCCGGAGCGCTCCGCCCTGCGGACTCAGCAGTGCGGCGGCGCCCCAGACGGCGAGGCCGACGGTGAGGCCGGTCAGGAGCCTGCGCGTCCACTCGGTCCGGTCGGGCGACTGCGCCCGGGGGCGTGCGGGTGTGCCGTCCGGGACGCCGGGCGGCCGGGGCCGGGTCGGGCCGGGGACCGCCGGACCGCCCTCGGGTCCGGGCGCGCCCCCCGCGCCGGGCAGGGGTGCCGTGTCCTCGGGCTGGGGTGACTGTGCCGTGCTCATCTCGCTTCTCCCCCCGTTGGGATGCGCGTCGGATCGGGGTGCGGGGATGTGCGTGGGGCCGAAACTGCGAGGTCAGGTGGTCAACTCGGCCTCCCGGTGGGGCGGGGGGATCGCGTGCAGGGCGAGCTGGTCCCGGATGCGCTGCACCAGCGTCCGCCACTGCCGGGTGAAGCCGGGGCGGTCCTCCAGCGTCTCCCAGAGGGGGGCGAGTCCGTGCGCGACGCGGGCCCGCGGCATCCACAGGTGCAGCAGGTGGTCGACGGCGGGCCGCAGCGCCGTGACGACGGCGGGGCGGTCCTCGCCGGTCCGGGGCCGCGGCCGGGCGGGCGGTTCCGCGGCGCCCAGCCGGATGCCGTCCAGGATGCGGACGACGGTGGTGAGCAGCCAGTCGTGCAGGGCGAGGTCGTCGCAGAGCACGGCGATCTCGCCGGCGGGCGTGCCCGGGGGGACGCGGAGCCGTACGGTGCGCAGTTCGTCCTCGGCGAGGGTGAACCGCTCGATCGACGGCCCCTCGTCGCGCTCGGTGGGCAGGGCCACCCAGCGCAGCCGGGTGGGGCGTGACTTCAGGGGCGGGCGCTGGTCGAGCAGGGGGTGGCGCAGCAGGCGGGTGAGCAGGTTGTCGGCGATCAGCCCGATGTCGAGTTCGCCGTGCCGGCCGCCGTTCAGCAGGCCCTGGGCGACCGCCTCGTACGGCAGTTTCCCGAACGGCTCGACCGTCGCGGGCCGTACCAGGTAGTGGCCCCAGGGGCGCCGGTGGTCGGGTCCGGCGGCGGGGACCCGGAAGTAGGCGGAGCTCTGCAGGACGCGCCCCTCGGTGAGGGAGGCCCGGGCGGCGACGGTGCCGACGGCGCGGATCCTGGCGCCGTCGGCGCTGGGCAGGGGGCAGTCGACGCCGGTGAGGGTGTCCGGGGAGCGGCCGTAGAGGTTGGGGCGCTCGGAGAGCAGGACGCGTTCGTCGGCGCGCAGTCCGAGGAGCTGGGCGGCGGCGCGGCTGTCGAGGGCCTGCAGGGCGGGCAGCAGGCAGGTGCGGACCTCGCCGCAGGCGAGCACGACGGGCGGCTGCTTCTCCCCCGGCGTCATGTCCCCCGGCGTCATGTCACTGCCCCGCGTAGAAGACGTAGGAGACGCGGTCGGCCACCGAGTCGGGGACGGTCACGTGCTCGCGGGCGGAGCGCTCGGCGGTCTGGGCGAGTGCTCCGGGGTCGACCTCGATCTGGTCGAGGATCACGCGGACGGCGTGCTCGACGGGTAAGAACCGGCTGGGGATCACCGAGCAGGTCCGGTAGGCGGCGAACGGGTCCGCCCGGGGGTTGAGCCGGAGCAGCGGGGGCAGTTCGTCCCAGTCGTCGGGGAAGGCGTCGGCGGTGTGCGGCTGGGGTACGAGGACGGCCTCGCCCTCGTCGCGCAGCAGCCCGAGGCGGGCGAGCTGCCACACCGCGGCGAGGAAGGGGCAGGACCAGGTGCGGTGCCCGTCGGGGCCGTCGTCCCAGAGTTCGACGTCCAGGAAGACGGAGTGGCGGCGGGCCACGGTCTCCTTCGGCGGCCGCCAGGCGGTGGCCTTCTTCATGGCCTGCGGGGCGCGTGCGACGGGGCTGCGCTCGCCGTTGGCCAGCCAGCCGGTCTGCGCGGCCGGCGGGCGCAGGCCGTAGCTGCCGGGCGGCGGTTCCTCGACGATCCGCCCGGCCACGGCCTCGGCGACGGGCACCTTGCCGGCGACGGCGCAGCCGGACTCGCGGGCCAGGTAGTCGACGACGAGCCCGGCCCGGTCGGCTTCCGCCAGCAGCATGGGGACGACGTCGGCCGGGGCGGAGAAGCGGGTGAAGTAGTCGTCGACGAGGAAGCAGGTGCTGATCCGGGGGCGTTTGCCGCCGGTGGCGGCGGCCGCGCCGGCGCGTGCCGCCTCCGCCCAGGGGCGCACCCGCTCGAAGTGCCGCCGCAGGTGCCGGGGGCCGGCCTCGAAGTCCTCCATGTAGAGGTGGCCGAGCTCCAGGGAGAGGTGGGACAGGGGCACGGCCTGGGTGCGTGGTTCGGCGGCCGTCTCGCGGAACACCGCTTCCGTCATGGCCGCCCCCAGCAGTCGTCGTCGGTGAGACGTCGCGCGATCTCCTCCAGCGCCTCCAGTGTCTCCTTGTTGGCGATCTGTGTGGAGAGGACGTCCTCTTCGGTGATGAGCTGTTCGCGCCACTGCAGGATGGGTTCCAGGGGGACGACGCCGAGCACCACGCTGTCGCCGATGCGGTGCTCGGCGGCGAGCCGGCGCAGCGCCTCGTCGCAGGACTGCATCCAGGCGGCCTGGGCGGGCGAGCCCTGGGACCACAGCGGCGAGTCCGGGTCGGGTACGGCGGCCCGGACGAAGCGGACGGCGCCCTGCAGCGCCTCCTCGTCGTGGCCGCGTTCGACGCCGCTCCGGATGATGCCGTGGTCCTTGTGGACGAGTCCGGCGGCGGCGATCACGTGCTGCCGGGTCCAGCGGTGGAAGACCAGCCAGCGGAACGGGACGTAGCGCATCCGGGGGTGGGCGGTCGCGGCGAGGATCATGTCGACGGCGTAGCTGCGGCCGGCGCTGAGGTCGACGACGATCAGGTCGAACTCGCCGTGCAGCCGCAGCAGGAGGTCGACGCACCGTTCGAGGGCGTCCTCCCCGATGGCGAACTCGCCGCCGCCGGCGTCGCCGGGGAGCAGCACCAGGCGGCCCGCCTGGTTGGGCCGGGCGCGCAGTTGGGGGTGCTCGGTCTGCCGCCAGACGTCGATCCTGGCCGGTTCGGTGACCGTGCCCTCCAGGTAGGAGTGCAGGCCGCGTTCCTCGGTGCCGCGCATCGCACCGGGTACGTCGAAGACGGCGGCGGCGGTGGGCGAGCCGAAGTCGAAGTCCACGTAGGCCACGTGGTCGCCGCTGAGGGCGCGCTGGTAGGCCAGGTTGGCGCTGGTCACCGAACGGCCGGTGCCTCCTTTGTCGGAGGCGGCGAAGACGAGCACGGCTCACACCTCCTGCGCGGCGGCGCCCCGTGCCTGGGCCAGGGTGTCGAGTTCCTGGAGCACGGGCAGGGCCAGGGCGAACGCGGTCGCCGGCCGGTCGTCGACCAGGCTGCGGGCGTGGTCGAGGCGGCTTTCTATGCTCCGCATGGCCCGGCCCCGGCTTCCGTCGGGGCTGGCGGAGGCCTCCATCTGCTCCCTGCCGAAGAGGTGGGTGGCCTCGCTGAGCAGGTCCCTGGCCAGCTCGGCGAGTTCGGGGCTGCGGATGGGCTGTTGTTCGTAGAGGTTGCGGGCGGCGACCAGGCACTCGGTGACGCGCTCGGTGATGCTCCAGGAGAGGCGCTTGCTGACGCGTGCGTCCGGGTAGACGGCGCGTGCGTGGTCCCAGAGGCCGGCTCCCTCGCCGTCCTCGATGCGCCGGTTCCACAGGTGCTCGAACGACTGCTCGCCCAGGCGGAGCAGCCGGTCCTGTGCCTCGATGTTCCGGGAGAGTTCCGCCAGCTGGATGATCCGCTTGAGCAGCTGGGCGGAGAAGTCGGTCATCCGCCACTGCAGCGGTCCGCCGGACCGCTCGGAGCCGGCGAGCGGCATGGTGACGCCCGGGTTGTGCAGCTCGATGGCGGGATCGTTCTTGGTCATGCGGCTGGTGACGCGACCGCGGTCGGCGAGGCGCTCCATGATGGCGACGGTGCGGGTGAGGTCGTCGTCGGTGGCCTTCCGGCGGACCAGGTCGTGGACGAGGATGGCCGCGACGGTCAGGGAGAAGTACTCCGACTCCAGTCGCAGTCCGGTGGTCTGCCAGGGCAGGTCCTCCAGGGGCCAGCGCTCGCTGCCGAACCGGGCGATGGCCGACCAGTACTGCTGGCTGAGCTCCCAGCGCAGGCGTAACGCCTCGGCGAGTTTCTGCTGGTCCGCGTCGAGCAGTCCCAGGGTGAGGGTGCGGTCGGAGAACAGGTCCTGGATGCCGTCCAGGGCGATGACGGTGAAGTACACGTACGGCAGCCGGTCGGCGATGCCGTCGGGCTGGCCGGGGACCTGGACGTCCAGGTCGGTGATGGTCGGCGCGTCCTTGACCACGCCCCAGGCCCAGCCGCACTCGAAGAGCTGGCTCTCGTCGCGGATGCTCTCGTCGACCTGGATGCCGCGGCTGAGGCTTTCGATGATCGTGGCGCGCAGCGGGCGGAACCGGCGGGAGAACTGCTGGAGGACGGCCCGGTCGGACTGTCTCTCCTGGCCGATGACCTGGATGAGCCGCCGGCCCTGCTCGGACTCGGCGTCGAAGACGTTGACGGTGAAGGAGCGCAGGAGGCTGATCATCGCGGCGGTCAGCCGGGTGTTGGTGGCCTCCCGCAGCTCGGCGAGGGCCTTGCGCACGTCGGGGCGGGTGGTGCTGGGCTCGTAGACCTTGAGGAATCCGAGCGTGGCGAGGCAGAGCGTGACGGACATGGAGTAGGAGTCGACCACGCCCAGCTGGTACTGCTCGTGGGTGAGTTTCTGCTGGGGTTCGGCCGGCCTGAAGTAGTGTCCGCCGGCGAAGGTGGGGCTGTCGTCGGGGCCGGTGTGGCTGCGCATGAACTGGGAGAGCGCGGTGATCAGGTTGGGCGGGATCTCCAGCCGGCTGCCGACCCCCTCCAAGGCGCGCAGCACGTCCCGCTCGGTGGTGTCCGGCTGGTCGAGGCGGAACGCGGGGACCTCGGTGGCGGGATAGAGCAGGCAGAGCAGCCGCTCGGCGTCGGCGACGCTGCTCAGCCCGTCGGTGTCCTCCCAGACGAGTTTCCCGTCGTCGAACGAATGGCGGGCCATGGCCCGCCAGATGTCCAGCAGATGCTGCCGTGGCTTGATCTGCATCCCCGCACCCCTCGTACAGATCTCGTTGCCCTGTGTTCAGACATGGTCCCCGTTCCTACGGGGTGGCAATCGCCGAATTCCGCCGCCCCAGCGCGAGAATCATTCCCTCGTGACCCGGCCGCACCATGTGGTCCATGTCGTGGATTTCCAACTCGTCGGTGAACGGTTCCAGGCTCTCCCGGACCCGGTCCGCGTCGACCCGGTAAGCGGGGTACCTGTGCGCGCCGACCTGGTATCCGAGGGATTCCTTCATGAACGCCGCGGCGAAGGGGGCTCCCCCGTTCAGCGCGTCCATGAAGCACTCCATTCCCCGCTGGAACTCGTCGGGGCACTCGGACATCGAGTCGGCGACGAAGAACATCGTGCCGATGTCCCAGCGCCGCTGTCCGTCGAGGTCCAGCAGGTTGGCGCGTTCCACCCGGACGATCTCACCGAAGCGGCTCCTCGGCTCGACCTCCCGGTAGGCGGGAGCCTGACTCAGTACGTTCCAGAAGGCGTCCCACGCGGTGTCGTAGCCTCCGCCGGACGCCTGCTTCTCCAGATATTCGACATTCGGAGTCGCGTATTCCAGAAGGAGGATCTTTTCGCACCAGGGCAGCATGGACAGGGCCGGATAGAGATTCGCGCCGGCGCCCACGTCGACCCCGCGGACCGAGGCCGGGACACCCTGCTCGTAGCAGCGGCTGAAATAGTCGCGCATGAGCCCCACGATCAGCAGATCGACCTCGAGCGGGGTGCGGTAATTGAGGTCGACGTACACCTCCGGATCGAACTTCGACCATGGCGCGTCGGCGTTGCGATCCATCATCACCCTGCCAAGTTCCATTCAGTGTCGGACAAGACCGTGTGCCCAGCGCACGAGTCCCCGGTGGACGCCGGCGGACGAAGAAGCGGCTCCGGTGCTCGCACGGTAAGCCCGGTCGGCACGCGGAGACAGCCAGGAACACGCCAGTCCTCCGTGACCGGGCGCACATCAGGCGCACGCCAGCACAGTCCTGTCACACCTGAACTCGCCCTTGTGCACGGCGAGTTGGACGCTCACTCTAGCCAGAAGCAGCCACCGGCCGCCACCGGGGTCCCCATTCCCTCCTTCGTGTGAACGGCGGCCACCGCTGCCGCGTTGACGTCTCACGTCCCGACTGGGGGTGGCATGACCGCCGAACCGCTTGAGCGCGTCCCGGACCACCGGGAGCGCCTCACCCGGCCGACACCTCTACCGGAACCACGGCCCCCGCTGCTGCGGACGGCACGGGAGTCCGATCTGCCCGAACTGCAGCGGCTCGACGAGGAGGTCTTCCGGGAGGTCGCCTACCCGGCGTTCCTGCTGCGGCAGCTCTTCGACCTGTACGCCGGTCACACCGGTCATCTGCTCGTCCTCGACGACGGCGACGGCCGGCTGCGCGGCTACGTCCTGGCGGCCACCACGGCGATCAGCCGGGACAGCTGGATCCTCGGCCTGTGCGTGGCCGAGGACCGGCGCCGGCACGGGCTGGGCCGGGAACTGATGGTGGAGGTCCTGGCGCGCCTGCGCCGCTGCGGGACCGAACGGGTGCGACTGACCGTGGAGCCCTCCAACGACGCCGCGATCCTGCTCTACCGTTCCCTGGGTTTCCGCCCGGAGCCGCCCGACGGGGGGTTGCGCCGGGACTACTTCGGTCCGGGTGAGGACCGCGAGGTGATGTGCCTCGTGCTGTGACGCGCCCCGGGCCGTCCCGGAGCGGCCGGGGCGCCGCCGCATCAGGACGGTGTGCGTGCCGCCGCCAGCAGGCGGGTCACGTCGTCCGAGCAGATGGTGAGGGCCGCGCCCACGGTGGCCAGGGCGTCGCGTTCGGCGGGGGTGTAGGGGCCGTCGGCGAGGGCGATGCGGGCGCCCTGGAGGAGGATCGACTCGCGGCCGGGGGCGGCGAGGTGGGGGGCCAGCGGGTCCAGGGCCTCGTGGAGCTCGATGGCCAGACCGGCCGTGCAGGGCTCCCCGGTGAAGCGGCCGGTGTCCGCCTCCAGCGCCTCGACGAGCGCGGCCAGCTGTTCCTCCGTGCAGTCGTCGAAACCGGCGGCGCGCACCCCGACCGCGGCCGTCTCCAGGGAGGCGCGCGAGCAGGTGCCGCCGGCGGCCAGCACCGCGAGGGCGACGGTGTGGACGGCGTCGCGGAGCATCGCGGAGAAGCGGGTGGTGGTGGGGTGGTCCAGGACGTCGGTGCCGAAGTGGCGGCGGCAGGCCGCGCACTCGACGACCGGCCCGCTCTCGCCGCGCGGCAGCACCGGCACCCCGAGGAGGGCGAAGCGGCGGTGTCCGGTCAGCCGCTGGTAGTTGCGGTCACCACCGCAGCCGGGACAGAAGAACTCCCCGTCGCCGACGGCCGTCCACACGGTGCGGGTGCCCAGCAGGCGCGCCAGTCTGGCGGCAGCGGCACGGCCGTTGGGTCCCCGTCCTGGCAGCACGTCGCACCTCCGTAGCCCACAGCGTCGTCGCCGCGTGTGCGTGATGTTAGCCACATCCGGGAGGTGGAGTCAGTACCCGGGACGAGACCTTTCCGTGACCCGCGCGCGAAGATGGCCGGTATGCGACGGGGCCCCGCCCGCCGGTTCCCGGCGGGCGGGGCCCCGAACCACCGATTCGGCTGGTCAGCGCGAAGCGCGGTTGACGGCCGAGACGACCGCCTTCAGCGAGGCCCGCGTGGTGTTCGCGTCGATTCCGATGCCCCACAGCACCTTGTCGCCGATCGCGCACTCGATGTAGGAGGCGGCCTGCGCGGAGGCGCCCTCGCTCATCGTGTGCTCCTGGTAGTCCAGCAGCCGTACGTCGATGCCGATGCCCTGCAGCGCGTGGAAGAACGCCGAGATCGGGCCGTTGCCGCTGCCGACCAGGGTGGTCTCCGTGCCGTCGACCGTGGCCTCGACGGTGAGGGTGTCGATGCCGTCGCGGTCGGTCGTGGTCTGGCCGTTGGCGACCTGGATGCGGCCCCAGGGGTTCTCCGGGTTGGGCAGGTACTCGTCCTGGAAGACCGCCCAGATGTCGGCCGGGGTGATCTCGCCGCCCTCGGCGTCCGTCTTCGCCTGGATGATCTTCGAGAACTCGATCTGCATCCGGCGCGGCAGGTCCAGCTTGTGGTCGTTCTTCAGGACGTACGCGATGCCGCCCTTGCCGGACTGCGAGTTGACGCGGATGACGGCCTCGTAGGAGCGGCCGACGTCCTTGGGGTCGATCGGCAGGTACGGGACCGCCCACTCGATGTCGTCGACGGTGACGCCCTTCGCGGCCGCGTCGGCCTCCATGGCGTCGAAGCCCTTCTTGATGGCGTCCTGGTGGGAGCCGGAGAAGGACGTGTACACCAGGTCGCCCACGTACGGGTGGCGCGGGTGGACCTCCATCTGGTTGCAGTACTCCCACGTGCGGCGGATCTCGTCGATGTCGGAGAAGTCGATCTGCGGGTCGACGCCCTGGGAGAACAGGTTCATGCCCAGGGTGACCAGGTCGACGTTGCCGGTGCGCTCGCCCTGCCCGAACAGGCAGCCCTCGACGCGGTCGGCGCCGGCCATCAGCGCCAGCTCGGCCGCCGCCACCGCCGTACCGCGGTCGTTGTGCGGGTGGACGGACAGGCAGACGTACTCGCGGCGGGACAGGTGGCGGCCCATCCACTCGAAGCGGTCGGCGTGCGTGGAGGGGGTGGAACGCTCCACGGTGGCGGGCAGGTTGAGGATGATCTCGCGGCCGGGACCGGGCTGGTAGGTGTCCATCACCGCCTCGCAGACCTCCAGCGCGAAGTCCAGCTCGGTGTCGGTGAAGATCTCCGGGCTGTACTGGTAGCCGAACTCGGTCTCCGGGCCCAGCAGCTTCTCGGCGTACTCCATGACCAGGCGGGTGCCGTCGACCGCGATCTGCTTGATGTCGTCGCGCGAGCCGCGGAAGACGACCCGGCGGAAGACGGGCGCGGTGGCGTTGTACAGGTGGACGGTGGCGCGCCTGGCGCCCTTCAGGGACTCCACCGTGCGCTCGATCAGGTCCTCGCGGGCCTGGGTCAGTACGGAGATGGTGACGTCGTCCGGGATCGCGCCGGGCTCCTCGATGATGGAGCGGACGAAGTCGAAGTCGGTCTGCCCGGAGGCCGGGAAGCCGACCTCGATCTCCTTGTAGCCCATCTTGACCAGCAGGTCGAACATGGCGCGCTTGCGGGCGGGCGACATGGGGTCGATCAGGGACTGGTTGCCGTCGCGCAGGTCGGTGGAGAGCCAGCGGGGGGCGGTGGTGATCCGCTGCTGCGGCCAGGTGCGGTCGGGGATGTCGACCTGCTCGTAGCGGCCGTACTTGCTGATCGGCATGGGGCTGGGCTGCTGGCGGTTCGCCATGATGCGAGGGCTCCTCGGTGTGTCCTGGTGGACGGCCGACGGCGCAGCGCCGAACTCCGCGGGGAGGGGGTCGGCCTCTACTGCAGACCCTCACCGCGGCAGCTAAGGAGAAGCAGCCCGAAACTCATGATGCTCCGCAGCTTAACCGAGTCGCCCACCGTGCGAAGGTCCGTATCAGTATGCGGGACCGCAGGGATGAACGGGACAAAAAGTGCCGTATACCACTTCAAGGGGGCGCGGGAGGCGGGATGGGGGCCGATTTCCCTCATCGTGGTTGCGGATAGTGACAGCGACGTCACGCAGTGCGATGGTTCCGGACATGACCACGAACGGGGGCTTCGAGCCCGTCTTCTGCACCATCGTCCCGCCGCACGTCCTCGACCGGCTCGCGCAGGCCGAGGACCCCCTGCTCCACGGTCCCGCGCGCCGGACCCTCCGGCGCGACGCCTACGAGCGCACCCAGCGCCGCCTGACCACGGTCGTCGGCGCGCCGGCCGTCGCCGCGCTCGCCGAGGCCGAGCCCGGCAAGCCGCGGCGCACCGTGTACGACGCCCGGCACGGCACCGCCCTGCCGGGGACGAAGGTGCGCGGCGAGGGCGAGGCGCCCGGCCAGGACGCCACCGTCAACCGCGCCTACGCCGGTCTCGGCGCCACGTTCGAGCTGTTCCTGAAGATGTACTCCCGCGACTCGATCGACGGCGACGGGCTGCCGATGGACGCGACCGTGCACTACGACGAGGAGTACAACAACGCCTTCTGGAACGGCGAGCAGATGGTGTTCGGCGACGGGGACGGCGAGATCTTCCTCGACTTCACCCTTCCCGTCGACGTCATCGGCCACGAACTCGTCCACGGCGTCACGCAGTACACCGCGAACCTGGACTACTTCGGCCAGTCCGGCGCGCTCAACGAGTCGGTGTCGGACGTCTTCGGCTCGCTCATCAAGCAGTACACGCTCGGCCAGACCGCCGACGAGGCCGACTGGCTGATCGGGGCCGGGCTGCTCGCCCCGCGCGTCACGGGCGAGGCGCTGCGCTCCATGAAGGAGCCGGGCACGGCGTACGACGACGACGTCCTCGGCAAGGACCCGCAGCCCGCGACGATGGACGACTACGTCCGCACCGGCCGCGACAACGGCGGCGTGCACATCAACTCGGGCATCCCGAACCACGCCTTCTACCTGGCGGCCACCACCCTCGGCGGGCACGCCTGGGAGCGGGCGGGACAGGTCTGGTACGACGTGCTGACCGGCGGGGAGCTGGAACAGGACGCGCAGTTCACGGACTTCGCGACGCTGACGGTGAAGGCGGCGCGCGCCCGGTACGGGGAGGGCGGGGAACTCCAGGCGGTGTCGAAGGCCTGGGAGCGGGTGGGAGTGCGGACGCTGTAGTTCCGTACTAGACAGGGACCCATGCGTATTCAGGTGCGGCGCACGGGCGGGTTCGCGGGGATCGAGCGGCGGGCCGAGGTGGACACCTCGGGGCGGGCCGACGCCCACGAGTGGCAGGCCCTGGCCGAGCGGGTGCTGGCCGCCGGCCGGGGCACACCGCCGGCCGGGGTGCCGGACGGCTTCAGCTACCGGATCACGGTGGACGGGAGGTCGGTGTACTGCGCGGATCCCCGGCTGACCCGGGAGCAGCGGGAGCTGATCAGGAGGGTGCTGAAGGAGGGGGCGTAACCAGCCTGTCCCGCAAGGGCGTTGACTTCGCTCGCCGACGGTGCGGATGATCCGGGCCATGGCGACGACGAACCCGGTCCCCCGTTTCCCCGCCGGTTTCCTGTGGGGCGTGTCGACCTCGGCGCACCAGATCGAGGGGGCGGCGGACACGCGGGAGCCGTCCGTGTGGGACGTGTTCTCGGCGGAACCGGGGCGGGTGCGGGACGGCTCGACGGCGGCGGTGGCCTGCGACCACGTCCACCGTCACACCGAGGACGTGGCGCTGCTGGCCGGCCTGGGCGTGGACGCGTACCGCTTCTCGGTCTCCTGGCCGAGGGTGCGGTCGCGGGGCGGCCTGGACTTCTACGACCGGCTGGTCGACGAGCTGTGCGCGGCGGGCGTACGGCCGGTGCCGACGCTGTTCCACTGGGATCTGCCGGTGGGTCTGGACTGGCTGGAGCGGAGCACGGCGGAGCGGTTCGCCGAGTACGTGGCGGAGGTCGCCGGGCGGCTCGGCGACCGGGTGACGAAGTGGATCACCCTCAACGAGCCCGCCGAACACACCCTGCTGGGGCACGCGCTGGGGGTGCACGCCCCCGGCCGGAAGCTGCTCTTCGACGCGCTCCCGGTGGCCCACCACCAGCTCCTCGCGCACGGTCTGGCGGTACGGGCGCTGCGGGCGTCGGGGGCGGGTGACATCGGCATCGCGAACTCGCACGGTCCGACGTGGCCGGCGTCGCGGGACGAGGCGGACGTGACGGCGGCCGACTCCTACGACCTGCTGCTGAACCGCCTCTTCGCCGACCCGCTGCTGCTCGGCCGCTACCCGGAGGGCATCGGCGAGCTGATGCCGGGCGACGTCGCGGCGGACCTGAAGATCGTCGCGGAGCCGCTGGACTGGTACGGGATCAACTACTACGCGCCCACGAGCGTGGGCGCCCCACGGGGCACGGAGATCGAGTTCGGCGGTGTCCGGATGCCGGCCGGGCTCCCCTTCTCGGTCAGGGAGACCGAGGGGTACCCGGTGACGGACTTCGGCTGGCCGGTGGTGCCCGAGGCCCTGACGGAACTCCTCACCGGCTTCCGCGCCCGGTACGGCGACCACCTCCCGCCGGTGGTCGTCACCGAGAACGGCTGCGCGTACGACGGTCTGGACGACCGGGACCGCATCGCCTACCTCGACGGCCACATCCGCGCGCTGCACCGGGCGGTGGAGGCGGGCGTGGACGTGCGCGGCTACTTCGTGTGGTCGCTGATGGACAACTTCGAGTGGGCGGAGGGCTACGCCCGCCGCTTCGGGCTGGTCCACGTCGACTTCCGCACGCTGGAGCGGACCCCGAAGGCGTCGTACGGCTGGTTCAGGGAGCTGCTGCGCGAGCAGCGCGCGTGATCAGGCTGCACCGATATGCGGCCACCGCCGCGCGGCGGGCGTTCCGAGGAGCACCTCGACCTGCTCACGGGACCTGATGCCGACGCCCACCCCCGTCAGAAACCGAGGCGGCGCAGCTGCTTCGGGTCGCGCTGCCAGTCCTTGGCGACCTTCACGTGCAGGTCCAGGAACACCGGGGTTCCCAGGAGGGCCTCGATCTGCTTGCGGGACTTGATGCCGACGTCCTTCAGGCGCTTGCCCTTGGGGCCGATGACGATGCCCTTCTGGCTGGGGCGCTCGATGAAGAGGTTGGCGTGGATGTCGAGGAGGGGCTTGTCGGCGGGGCGGTCCTCGCGCGGGAGCATCTCCTCGACGACCACGGCGATGGAGTGCGGGAGCTCGTCGCGGACGCCCTCCAGGGCCGCCTCGCGGATCAGTTCCGCGACCATGACCTGCTCGGGTTCGTCGGTGAGGTCGCCCTCGGGGTAGAGGGCGGGGCCCTCCGGCATCAGGGGGATGAGGAGGTCGGCCAGCAGGTCGACCTGCTTGTTCGCGGTCGCCGAGACCGGGATGATCTCGGCCCAGGTGATGCCCAGCTCCTGGCCCAGCTGGTCGACGGCGATCAGCTGCTCGGCCAGCGCCTTGCCGTCCACCAGGTCGGTCTTGGTGACGATCGCGATCTTCGGGGTCTTCTTGATCCCGGCCAGTTCCTTGGCGATGAAGCGGTCGCCGGGGCCGATCTTCTGGTCGGCGGGGATGCAGAAGCCGATCGCGTCGACCTCGGCCCAGGTGGTGCGGACCACGTCGTTCAGCCGCTCGCCGAGCAGGGTGCGCGGCTTGTGCAGTCCGGGGGTGTCCACCAGGATCAGCTGCGCGTCCTCGCGGTGCACGATCCCGCGCACGGTGTGCCGGGTGGTCTGCGGCCGGTTCGAGGTGATCGCCACCTTCTGCCCGACCAGAGCGTTCGTGAGGGTGGACTTGCCCGCGTTGGGGCGTCCCACGAAGCAGGCGAAGCCGGCCCGGTGGACAACTTCGGCAGGCTGCTCGGATGACTGGGTACGAACGCTCATGCCGCCCATTCTCCCTGATCCCGGAAGCCGCGCCGCACCACCGGTCCGGAACGGGCCGGGCGGGGCACCCGCGAGGGCCCCGCCCGGCCGTGCGCAGGCCGGATCAGTCGAAGACGAACGGGCCAGGCGACTGCGGTGCGGTCGCCGTGCAGGTGATGGTGATGAAGCCGAACGCGGTCACCCTCAGGGTGCCGCCGAAGGCCTCCAGGCTGTCGCCGGAGGCCACGGTGCCGGTGAGCGGGCCGACCTCGAGGGCGTCGCCGGTCGCCATGGCCGGGTTCTCGGTGCCCCTGAAAACGGTGGTGCCGCCGCCGGCCTTGACCAGGGTGAGCCGCGAGACCAGCGAGTCCTGGCCGATCGCGAGGGGCGCGGTGACCGCGGACGTGCGGATGGTGACGGTGGCGGACGTGCCGTTCTGGGTGGCCGTGAGGGTGGCGTCGCCGCCGCCCCAGCTTCCGCAGTCGGCGTTGACGGTCGCCGACCCGGGGGCGACGGCGGCGGCGGTGGGGGCGAAGACGAGCCCGCAGACCGCGAGGGCCCCTGCCACCAGCGACGCGCCCGTTCCGATTCGCTTGCCTCTCATAGGATTCCGGTCCCTTTCCGTGTGGGGGGAATTCCGTGGGGGGACTGCTCGGCAACGTGGGTCCGGACCCGCCGTGATCCCGTCGGCGCTGACGTGCCGTCAGCGCCGACGGGTTTCATTGATGCGCGAGAGGCAGCGCGCGACAAGGTTGAATTCCGGCCTGTTTACCGCTGGTAACAGACGAGGGCCCGCACGCTCTCAGCCCGCGGTGACCGTCTCCCGGACCGCGCCGTCCGTACCGGCCACCAGGACCGGGGTCGCGGGGCCGCCGAGGTCCCGTACGGCCGCCCGGTCCTCGGGCGACGCCGACTCCGCCTCCGTCACCACGGCCGCCGCCTCCAGCGACGTCGCGCCGGACGCCACGGCCATCGCCACCGCCGTCTGGAGGGCGCTCAGCTTCAGGGAGTCCAGGGCGACGGTCCCGGCGACGTACGTACGGCCGGTCTCGTCCCGCACGGCGGCGCCCTCGGGCACACCGTTGCGGGCCCGTGCGGAGCGGGCCAGGGTGACGATCTTGCGGTCCTCGGGGGTGAGGTCGGTGCTCTCAGTCATGGGGTGAGCATAAGGAGGCGGGGCGGACCAGGCCGGGGCACGTCCCTACTCAGGACATCCCGGGGCTGCGGGCTCGTCGGCGAGGCGGCAGAGGAAAGAGTCCCAGGCGGCAGGTGTGACACCGATGACGCCGCCGTGTCGCTGCTTCGAATCGCGGACCAGGACCATGCGGCCGGTGTGGGCGACCTCGACGCAGTTGCTCCCCGCCTCGGTGCTACGGCTGCTCTTACGCCATGCCCATGACCCACTCACCCTCAACCTCCACCCCGGTCGCGGACGGTCCAGCCGGGGTGCCCCCGTACAGCTGTCGCGGGGACACGCAGCAGCAGACCCAGAATATCTGGATCGGCCATGCATTCGAGCATGGCAATTCCGCCAACTTACCGAGTCCTACCGGAAGTTGGCGGGCATGCGACGGATCAGGCAGGTTCCTGCTGCAGCAGATCCTCCAGTTCGCCCCCTCCTTCGACGACACGCTCCGCAAGGCGGCGGAGCACCACGTCCACCCCGTCCTTGAGCGCCAGGTCCTCGAGCTCCCAGAAGCGCTCCAGGTAACGCCTGGTCTCCTCCGCGGAGCCTCCGGGATAGGTGTCTCCCCGCGAATCCTCGATGAAGAGGGTGTCCTCCATCTCCTCGGCCTGGAATTCGAACAGCGTGAAGGGCCCGTGGATACCGGGGTGGGCGCCCACACTGAACGGCAGGATCTGGATCGTGATGTGGTCGCGCGTGGACAGATCGGCCAGGTGCTCCAGCTGCGTCCGCATCACCCCTCGGCCTCCGGTCAGCCGGCGCACCACCGATTCGTCCAGGATGAAGAAGAACTCACGCCCGTCGGACTCCTCCAGCAGGTCCTGCCGGGCCAGCCGGGCCTCGACGCCGCGCTCGATGCGCTCTTCCGACGCGTCCTTGCCGAACGACTGCATCACGGCGCGCATGTACTCCTCGGTCTGCAGCAGGCCGGGGATGGCGAGCGAACTGTACTGACGGTTGATCCAGGCGGCCGACTCCAGGGCGAGGAACTGCAGGAAGTCCTTGCCGTAGAGGTCCCGGTACTCGGTGAACGGCATCCGCCGACTGCCCCGGGCCATGTCCAGCAGCTCTTCGAGCTTGCGCCGGTCCGTGATCCCGTAGGTGGCTGCGAGCGGACGCAGGTCGTTGACCGAGATGCCGACTTCGCCCGCCTCGATACGGATGAGCTTGGACGGACTCCACTCCATCCGGTCGGCGACCTCACGCTGTGTCAGGCCAGCGGCCATGCGGGCCTTGCGGAGTTCGGTGCGCAGCCGCAGGCGCAGCAACGCCGCACTTGTCACGGCCATGATTGCTCCACCCCCCATCGGATCCAGCGTTGTGCAACATAGCAGATGTGCATATTACTCATCGAGACCTTTCGAGAGTGAAGCATCGAATCGGTGACCGCACATCGATCCAGGAAGAGGAGTACCACAGCGGGCGCATACCCGCACTCGGGCTCCCTGCAATCTGCCATGTTGCACATCGGACAGACCTTTCCAAACGTTTCGCATGGCCGACTTCCAACAGGCACTGTCCAATGAGCACCCGCCAGGTTACGCTGTCCAGCGTAACGCTTGTCGAACAGCCCGCATGAGCAAGGGAGTTGATCAGCCATCAGGACGCCCGGCGGACACCGTGAGTACACGTCGAAGCCGTCAGCCTTACTCCTGACACCGCCCGTTCGCGGCTCGCCGGGACACGGCGACGGACGGAGCCGAAAGGAGCCGGTCACCGATGTCGGACCGACAGGAAGAGGAAGGAGAGCGCCGCCCCGAGCGAGTCGAGCGCACGTGGGGTGAGCGGGTGGCCCTGGCCCTCCCGCTGATCAACCTCCTCATCGCGATCCACACGATCGTCGACGAGTGGGTTCTCCCGTTCGTGTGACAGCAGTCAGCCCCGACCTGAGCGGCCGGGGCCGAGAGCGGCGGACGCCGTAGGAAGACGCTTCCGCTCCGAGTTTCCCTGGCAGGCGGCCCGGAGCGGTGGCGTCGTAGCGCACCGTGAGTACATTCTGCCGTCGTGCCCCGGCGTTGGCGAGGGCCCAGTCGGGCCAATTCGGTACGCGCCGGGAGCACGTCCGCGTACGTCACGCCCGGTCGAGCCGCAGCCGCTCCGCCCTCGGCAGTCCCGCCACGACCAGGTCGTACGAGTCCTCGACCAGCTCCCGGACCAGGCTGTCCGAAAGCGTTCCGTCGACCGTCACCGTGTTCCAGTGGCGCTTGTTCATGTGCCAGCCCGGGACGATCAGGTCCGGGTGCTCGGCGCGGAGCCGGATCGCGTCCTCCGGGTCGCACTTGAGGTTGACCTTGAGGGGCCGCGCGTCCAGGTCCGCCAGGGCGAAGAGCTTGCCCAGGACCTTGAAGACCGAGGTCTCCGGGTTGAAGGGGAACTCCTCCACCGTCGCGTTGAAGGACAGGCACAGGGTGCGCAGCTCCTGCGGGGTCACTCCGGCTTCTCCTCCTCGTCCGCCGGGGCCACCGGCTCCACCAGCACCGTCACGATCTTGTTCCGGCGCCCGGCCGACGCCTCGGCCGTGAGCCGCAGCCCGCGTGCGTCGGGGAGCGCGACCACGGACGAGGCGCCCGCGATCGGCACCCGGCCGAGGTGCTTGGCGAGCAGCCCGCCGACGGTCTCGACGTCCTCGTCGTCGTACTCCTCCAGGCCGTACAGCTCGCCCAGGTCGGTGATGTCGAGGCGGGCGGTGACCCGGTAGCGGTCCTCGCCCAGCTCCTCCACGGGCGGCAGCTCACGGTCGTACTCGTCGGTGATCTCGCCGACGATCTCCTCGAGGATGTCCTCGATGGTGACGATGCCCGCGGTGCCGCCGTACTCGTCGACGGCGACGGCGACGTGGTTGCGTTCCTTCTGCATCTCGCGCAGCAGGTCGCCCGCGTTCTTGGTGTCGGGCACGAAGAAGGCGGGGCGCATCGCCGTGGACACCAGTTCGCTCTCGGCGTCCCGGCTGATGTGCGTCTTGCGGGCCAGGTCCTTGAGGTAGACGATCCCGACGATGTCGTCCTCGCTCTCGCCGGTCACCGGGATGCGGGAGAAACCGGAGCGCAGGGCGAGGGTGAGGGCCTGGCGGATGGTCTTGTACCGCTCGATCACCACGAGGTCGGTGCGCGGCACCATGACCTCGCGCACGAGCGTGTCGCCCAGTTCGAAGACCGAGTGCACCATGCGGCGCTCCTCGTCCTCGATCAGCGACTCCTTCTCCGCGAGGTCGACCATCGCGCGCAGCTCCGCCTCGGAGGCGAAGGGTCCGCGCCGGAAGCCCTTGCCGGGGGTGAGCGCGTTGCCGATGAGGATGAGGAGCGACGGGACCGGCCCCATGACCCTCGCCAGCGGCAGCAGGACGTACGCGGCGGCCGTGGCGGTGTTCAGCGGGTGCTGGCGGCCGATAGTGCGCGGGGAGACCCCGACGGCGACGTACGAGACGAGGACCATGATCGCGATGGCGATCAGCAGCGCCTCGGCGGTCCCGTCGAACTCGCGCAGACAGCCGTAGGTGATCAGGGAGGCGGCCGCCATCTCGCAGACGACGCGGACCAGCAGCGCCACGTTGAGGTAGCGGGTGGGGTCGTCGGCGATCTGCACGAGCCTGGCGCCGCCCCGGCGGCCGGAGCGTACGGCCTCCTCGGCGCGGAAGCTGGAGACGCGGGCGAGGCCGGCCTCCGCACAGGCGGCCAGCCAGGCCACGACCACCAGGGCGATCGCGCCGAGGACGAGTGTCGGACTCATGACACGGTCGGGGCCGGGGACGGGCCGGTGAGGCCCTTCTCCGCGCGCCAGCCGTCCACGATGGCGGCCTGCAGGCCGAACATCTCGGCCTTCTCGTCCGGTTCCTCGTGGTCGTAGCCCAGCAGGTGCAGCACACCGTGGACGGTGAGCAGCTGGAGCTCCTCGTCCATGGTGTGCCGCGTCGGCGCTTCCTCACCCTGCTTGGCGGCGACCTCGGGGCAGAGCACGATGTCGCCGAGCAGCCCCTGCGGGGGCTCGTCGTCGTCCTTGGACGGGGGCCGCAGCTCGTCCATCGGGAACGACATGACGTCCGTCGGCCCGGGCAGGTCCATCCACTGGATGTGGAGCTGCTCCATGGCGCCCGTGTCCACGACGATCACCGAGAGTTCGGAGAGCGGGTGGATGCGCATCCGTGCGAGCGCGTAGCGGGCGATGTCGAGGATCGCCTGCTCGTCGACCTCGGTTCCGGACTCGTTGTTGACGTCGATCGACATCTGGTGCTCGGTCTACTTCCCCTTGTGCCCGGACTTACCCCGGCCGCCCTTGTGGGTGCCGTTCTGGGTGCCGTGCTGGCTGTCGTACTGCTCGTACGCGTCGACGATACGGCCCACCAGCTTGTGCCGGACGACGTCGTGGGACGACAGCCGGGAGAAGTGGACGTCGTCCAGGCCCTCCAGGATGTCCTGCACCTGCCGCAGCCCGGACTTGGTGCCGTCGGGCAGGTCGACCTGTGTGACGTCACCCGTGATGACTATCTTCGAGTCGAAGCCGAGGCGGGTGAGGAACATCTTCATCTGCTCGGGGCTGGTGTTCTGGGCCTCGTCGAGAATGATGAAGGCGTCGTTCAGCGTCCGGCCGCGCATGTACGCCAGCGGCGCGACCTCGATGGTCCCGGCCGCCATCAGGCGCGGGATCGAGTCGGGGTCGAGCATGTCGTGCAGCGCGTCGTACAGCGGGCGCAGGTACGGGTCGATCTTCTCGTAGAGCGTGCCCGGGAGGAATCCGAGCCGCTCGCCGGCCTCGACCGCCGGACGGGTCAGGATGATGCGGTTGACCTGCTTGGACTGCAGGGCCTGCACCGCCTTGGCCATGGCGAGGTAGGTCTTGCCGGTGCCCGCCGGGCCGATGCCGAAGACGATGGTGTGCTTGTCGATCGCGTCCACGTAGCGCTTCTGGTTGAGCGTCTTAGGGCGGATCGTGCGGCCGCGCGAGGACAGGATGTTCTGCGTGAGCACCTGGGCCGGGGTCTCCTGGCCGTCGCTCTCCCCGTTCTCGCTCGCCTTGAGCATGGCGATCGAGCGTTCCACTGCGTCCTCCGTCATCGGCTGCCCGGTGCGGAGCACCAGCATCATCTCGTCGAACACGCGCGAAATGAGGGCGACCTCGGTAGCGTCGCCGACCGCGCTGATCTCATTGCCCCGGACGTGGATGTCGGCCCCCGGGAAGGCCTTCTCGATCACGCGCAGGAGGGCGTCTCCGGAACCCAGCACGGTCACCATGGGGTGCTGGGCGGGGACGGTGAACTGCACTCTCGCCTGCCCCTGCGCGGGGGTGTGAGCTGTGGGTGTCTGAGTCATGGGCCGGCTCTGAAGGCCTGCGGATCCTCCTCGTCACGGCCGCGCTGCGGAGGGCGGCCTCGCGATTCCCAGGGTACGACGGAGGGGTGACAAGCCCGTAGGGCTTTTAACCGACCGAGTCGGGACCGTGTCCCGAACCCATGGTCCGCTTCTCGGCCGACCGAGTCGGGTGGTGGGTGGGCACAGGCCGGGGGTCCAGGGGGCGGGAGCCCTCTGGCGGGGGTGTGGGGGCGGGGCCCCGACACGGGGGTGCGGGGGCCGAGCCCTTGCAGCGGCCCCCGTCGTCAAGCCGACCGGCGGAAGCCGATGGTCGGCACGGCTCTCCGCAGCGGCCACGGCCGCGCCAGTTCCCCCGAGACCAGCCCCGCCAGGAACTCGTACCGCCGCAGCGCCGAGGGGTCCTGCCCCTCGACCGACCGCACCCTGCGCCACCACGCCCCGATCTCCGTCCACCCGGGCGCCGACAGCGATCCCCCGAACTCCTGGACGGACAACGCCGCCGTGAGCCCCGCGAAGGCGAGCCGGTCGGCCAGCGGCCACCCCGCCAGCGTCCCCGTGACGAACCCGGCGACGAACACGTCCCCCGCCCCGGTCGGATCGAGCGCCTCGACGTCGATCGCCGGCACCGACGCGGTCTCCCCCGTACGCCGGTCCACCGCGTACGCGCCCTCCGCGCCGAGGGTGACCACCGCGACCGGCACGTGCTCGGTGAGGGCGTGCGCCGCCGCGCGGGGGCAGTCGGTGCGGGTGTACCGCATCGCCTCCTCCGCGTTCGGCAGGAACGCCTCGCAGTGCCGCAGGTCGGGCAGCGCGGCCAGGTCCCACGCCCCGGTGTCGTCCCAGCCGACGTCACCGAAGATGCGGGCGCCCTTGCGCGCGGCCTGCTCGATCCAGGGGGCGCCGCGGCCGGGTGTGAGGGAGGCGACGGCGGCCCGCGCGCGGGGCGGGCAGTCGGGGGCCGGTTCCTCGGGGGGAGGTTCGTGGCCGTGGGAGACCATCGTGCGCTCGCCGTCGTAGGCCATGGAGACGGTGACCGGCGAGTGCCAGCCGGGGACCGTGCGCGAGAGGGAGAGGTCGATGCCCTCGCCCTGCTCCAGCGCGTCCCAGCAGTACTCGCCGTAGTGGTCGTCGCCGAAGGCCGCCGCGAGGGAGGTGCGCAGGCCGAGGCGGGCCAGCGCGGTCGCCATGTTGGCGACGCCGCCGGGGCTCGACCCCATCCCGCGCGCCCAGGACTCGGTCCCGCGCACCGGGGCGGAGCCGAGCCCGGTGAAGACGATGTCGAGGAAGACGGTGCCGGTGAGGTAGACGTCCCAGGGCGGGTCGCCCGGTGCGCGCAGGGCGGCGAGGGGATCGATCTGGGACGAGCAGTGCGGTCCCTCGACGCGTGCCTTCCTGGTGGACGCCATCACGGTGCGCTCCCTGACGTGGTGCGGTTTCAGCCAGTGTGCACCACGCCACCGACAACGTGACCGCCGTCACTCCAGGTTCACTCCTGGGGGATCACCAGCGCGGCACGGCCGGTGTGGTCCAGTCCGGGTCGGCGACGCGCATGGCGGCCGCGTCGTCGCGGTCGCGCAGGGAGCCGTCGTCGTCGAGCCACCGCTGGTGGAGGACCGCCAGCCGGTCGCGGTCGAGCTCGACGCCGAGGCCGGGCGCGTCGGAGACCCGCACGGCGCCGTTCTCGAAGGCGAGGCGTTCGGTGAGGACGTCCTCCGACTGCCAGGGGTAGTGGGAGTCGCAGGCGTGGTGGAGGTCGGGCACGGTGGCCGCGACGTGGGTCATCGCGGCGAGGCTGATGCCCAGGTGGGTGTTGGAGTGCATGGAGACGCCGACGCCGAAGGTGCGGCAGATCGCGGCGAGCTGCTGGGTGTTGCGCAGTCCGCCCCAGTAGTGGTGGTCGGAGAGGACGACCTGGACGGCGTTCCGGGTGAAGGCCTCCTCGATCTCGGCGAACGTCGTGACGCACATGTTGGTGGCGAGCGGCACGTCGGTGCGGGCGGCGACCTCGGCCATGGCGGGGGTGCCGAGCGCGGGGTCCTCCAGGTACTCGAGGACGTCCCCGAGTTCCCCGGCCACCCTCAGCGAGGTCTCCACCGACCAGGCGCCGTTGGGGTCGAGGCGCAGGGGGTGTCCGGGGAACGCGGCGGCGAGGGCGCGTACGGCCGCGATCTCCTCGTCGGGCGGGAAGACGCCGCCCTTGAGCTTGAAGGAGGTGAAGCCGTACCGCTCCGTGAAGGTCCGGGCCTGTGCGACGACGCCGGCCGGGTCGAGGGCGGCGCCCCAGTCGTCCTTCTCGGCGGTGACGCCCTCGGGGTGGCCGGCCCACTTGTAGAAGAGGTACGCGCTGTACTCGACGGCGTCGCGCACCTTGCCGCCGAGCAGGGCGTGCACGGGCAGGCCGAGGCTCTTGCCGAGGGCGTCGAGGCAGGCGACCTCGAAGGCGGAGAGCACGGACAGGCGCAGCTTGTCGGCGGTCTGCACGCCGCGCAGTCCGCCGACGTCGACCTGGCCGGAGACCCGGGAGGCGTCGACGGCCACCTCGTCGGCCTCGGTGAACAGCCGGTTCAGGTCGCTGACCCGGCGGCCGACGAGCCGGTCCGCGAGGGGCCGCGCCAGGTCCAGGTACTTGGTGTCGCCGTAGGTCTCGCCGAGGCCGGTGGTGCCGTCGGCGGTGACCACCTCGACGATCAGGCGGGGGGTGTACGGCTGGTGGACGCCCTGGGTGTTGAGCAGGGGCGGGTCGGCGACGAGGATCGGCGTGAGGCGGACCTCGGTGACGGTCAGGTCGCGGGAGGTCGGTGTGGTCACAGGGCGGCTCCTACGAGGTCGAGTCCGGCGGTGAGCAGGGCGCGCAGGTCGGCGAGGTCGCCGGGCGTGGGGTCGGTGAGGGGGGCGCGCACGGGGCCCACGGGGCGTCCGCGCAGCCGGGCCGCCGCCTTCACCAGCGACACCGCGTATCCGGGGACGCGGTCGCGCAGTTCGACGAACGGCACGTAGAAGTCGCGCAGCAGCTTGTCGACGGTGTTGTGGTCGCCGTCGCGCAGGGCGGTGAAGCAGGCGGTCGCGATCTCGGGGGCGAAGGCGTGGACGGCGGAGGAGTAGGCGGGGACGCCGACGGCGGCGTAGGCGCGGGCCTGGATCTCGGCGGTGGCGGCGCCGTTGAAGAAGAGGAAGTCCTCGGGGGCGGCGAGGGTGAGGCGCTGCAGCCGGTCGAGGTCGCTGTGGCCGTCCTTGAGGCCGATGACGTTCGGCAGGGCGGCGATCCGCCGCAGCGAGTCGGCGGTGTAGGCGACCTGGCCGCGCTGGTAGGTGATCAGCGGCAGCCGGGTGCGGGCGGCGACGGCTTCGAGCTGGGCGACGAGGCCGTCCTGCGGGGCGGTGACGAGGTAGTGCGGCAGGACGAGGAGGGCGTCGGCGCCGGCGTCCTCGGCGATGCGCGCGAACCGGGTGGCCTGGGCCCACCCGTAGCCGGTGCCGGCGACGACCGGTACCCGGCCGGCGCTCTCCTCGACGGTGATGGTGACGACCTGCCGGTACTCGTCCTCGTCCAGGGAGAAGAACTCGCCGGTGCCGCAGGCGGGGAAGACGGCGCCGGGGGCGGTGGCGATCCGTTCGGCGACGTAGGCGCGGAAGCCGTCCGGGTCGAGGGAGCCGTCCTCGTGGAAGGCGGTGAGCGGGAAGGACAGCACCCCGTTCGCCATCCCGTCCTTCAGGCGCCGCGCCACGGCGGCCGTACCGCTCGGGTCCGTATCGGGACTCACCCTCACTCATCTCCCCATGTAGACGTGGTCCATGTATGAAAATGAAGGTTAAGTAGGCGAACGAGAACCGTCAATGGCCCGGTACGGGTCTCCTCCCGCCGGACTACGGCCGGACTACGATCGGCGCATGCCGGAGACAGGGGGCGTGCGCGAGGTGAAGTCCGCCGCGCGCACGATGGAGGTACTGGAACTGCTCGCCGCGCGCGGCGACCGCCCGGCGCGCCTCCAGGAACTGGCGGACGCGCTGGAGGTGCCGCGCAGCTCGATGTACGCGCTGCTGCAGACCCTGATCGCGCGCGGCTGGGTCCGCACCGACGTCACCGGCTCGCTGTACGGCATCGGCATCCGCGCCCTGCTCACCGGCACCAGCTACCTCGACTCGGACCCGCGCGTGCGGGCCGTGCGCCCGTATCTGGACGAGGCGTCCGACGCGCTGGGCGAGACGATCCACATGGGGCGGCTGGACGGCCACGACGTGGCGTACCTGGCGACCCGCGAGTCGCACGAGTACCTGAGGACGATCAGCAGGGTGGGACGGCGGCTGCCGGCGCACGTGGGCGCGCTCGGCAAGGCGCTGCTGGCGGAACGGCCGGACGAGGAGCTGCCCGAGGGACCGTACGAGGCGGCCACACCGAACACGCACACCTCGCGGGAGTCGCTGGCCGCCGATCTGGCCGGGGTGCGGGAGCGCGGTTACTCCGTGGACCGCGAGGAGGGCGTGCCCGGGATCGTCGGCTTCGGGTTCGCCCTGCGGTACGCCTCCCCCGCACAGGACGCCATCAGCTGCTCGGTGCCGGTGGCCCGGCTGACGCCGGAGCGGGAGGAGCGGATCGTCGCCGTGATGCGGGAGATCCGGACGAAGGTGGAGACGACGATTCCCGCAGGTGGCGGGGCCGTCCACTGGCGGTAGCGGACGCCTTTTCCCAACCTTCCGGGACCTCAAACGTAAGAGTGATTCAGATCACACCTTGCGCGCTCCCGTCGCCCTCCCCTCACTTGATACAAATTGCCCGCGCGCTCCTGTCCGTCGACGGTCGTCGCCCCCTCCCTTCCCACGGTCACCGCACCGTCCCTTCCGCACGCCCCGGGAACGCCCGTGTTCGCCCCCCGCACCACCCCCTGGCCCCTCGTCGCCCTTTTCACGGCCGGGTACCTCGCCCCGTACCTGCTGCCGACCACCGTCGGCCGGCTGGAACGCGGCCTCGGCCTCTCCGCCACCCAGGCGGGAGCCGTCGGCAGCGCGCTGCTGCTGAGTTCCGCGACCGCCGGGTTCCTGCTGGCGTCGCGCGTGGAGCGGGTCGGGGCACGGACCCTGGCCCGGCTGGGCCTGCTGCTGGCCGCCGTCGGCTACGGCGGGGCCGCCCTCACCACCGCCGTACCGGCCGTCGTCGCCGGCGCGATGATCGGCGGGTTCGGCTCGGGTACGGCCACCACGGTGGCCGCCACCCGGATCGCCGCCGAACGGGACCCGCACCGGGCGTCCGCCCTCGGACTGCTCAGCGTCTCCGCGCTCGCGGGCGTGGTGTACCTGACGGTGCCGCACCTTCCGGGACACGGGCTCACCCTGGCCGCCATCGCCCTCACCGCGCTGGCCGTGTGGCCGCTGACCTCGCGACTGCCGGCCGGCACGCCCGGCCCGCGCCGTACCGCACCCGGCGGCGCCACCACCCGTCTGCCGCACCGGCGTTCGGGGCTGGTCCTCGCCGGCGCCATGCTGCTGTGGTCGCTCGCCCAGAACGCGCTGTGGGGCGTGAGCGGACGCATCGGAGTCGGCCAGGCGCACCTCTCCGAGGCGACCGTGGGGGTCGTCTTCGCGGTGGCGCTGGGCGCCGGACTGCTGGGTGTGCTGGGCGCGGGCGCGCTGGGGTCGCGGCTGGGGCGGGCGCTGCCCATCGGCGGCGGCACGGTCCTCATCGCCGGCTGCATCGCGCTCAGCGCCTCCGCGACCGGTCTGGGCAGCTTCGCCGCCGGTGAGATCGCCTGGAACACGATCTACCCGGTGGTGCTTTCGTATCTGATCGGGCTGGCGGCCTCGCTGGACCCGCGGGGGCGCTGGGCCGTGCTGGTCGGCTCGGCGTCGTCCCTGGGGACCGCCGCGGGGCCGCTGACCGGCAGCGTGCTGTCCGCGCAGGCCGGGTTCCCGGTGATGGGCACGGTGCTCGCCACCGGTCTGCTGCTGGTCGCGCTGCCGATGACCGCCGTCGCCCTGCACACCGGCGGACGCCCGCTGCTGCCGGGCGCGGTCCGCCGTCGCGGCGGCCACCCGGCGGCGGTGATCGCGGCGGCGCCGGGCACCCCGACGGGCACGGTCCCCGAGGTCGGCGCCCCGGAACAGCCGGTGGTCGAGATCCCCCTCGACGGCACCCCGGCCCCGGCCCAGGTCACCTACGACACGGCAGCGGCGACCCGGGCACCGGGCGCCGCCCACTGAGACCTCCCGCTCCCCCGCTCCCCCGTTCCCACACTCCCCCGCTCCCCCGTTCCCGCACTCCCGCGTTCCCCCGTTCCCCCGTTCCCCCGTTCCCGCGGGCAATCGTGCCGCAGGGCGGCACGGGTGGGCGCGACGGCACCCCATGAGCGCCGGGCCGCGCGACACCCCCGGCTCACGACAACGCCGGCTTCAGCTGAGCGGGGGTGGGTTCACTCGCCGGCGCTTGCCGGGTGCCGCTGCGCCCACCCGTGCCGCCCCAGCGGCACGACTGCCCGCAGCTGGGGGGGGTGGGCGCCGCCCCAGCGGCACGACTGCCCGCAGCTGCGTCGGCACGGCTGCCCGCAGCTGTGCAGCCATGCGGTCAGCCGAAGTCGTACGCCTCCACCTCCGCGAGGTACCGCGCACGCCGCTCCTCGTCGTCCTCCAGGAAGGAGGCCAGGAACGAGTTGCGGGCCAGCTCGCGCAGCCGCTCCGGGCCGAGGCCCAGGGCCTCGCGCACCGCGTCGAAGTTGTCCCCGGCGTAGCCGCCGAAGTACGCCGGGTCGTCGGAGTTGACCGTGCACATCAGCCCCGCCTCGAGCATCGCCGGCAGCGGATGATCGGCAAGGACGTCGACCGTGCGCAGCCGCACGTTGGACAGCGGGCACAGCGTCAGCGGCACGCGTTCCCGCACCAGCCGCTCCACCAGCGCCGGGTCCTCCACGCAGCGCAGCCCGTGGTCGACCCGTTCCACACCGAGGACGTCCAGCGCCTCGGTGATGTACTCCGGCGGCCCCTCCTCCCCCGCGTGAGCGACCCGCCGCAGCCCCAGCGCGGCGGCGGCCTCGTACACCTCGCGGAACTTCACCGGCGGGTGCCCGACCTCGGCCGAGTCGAGCCCGACGCCGGTGATCCGGTCCAGGTACGGCTTCGCGGCGTCCAGGGTGGCCAGGGCCGACTCGGCGGACTCGTCCCGCAGGAAGCACATGATCAGCCGGGTGGAGACCCCGTGCGTCTCCTCGCTCCGGCCCAGCGCCCGCCACAGCCCCTCGACGACGGTGCCCATGCCGACACCGCGCGCCAGGTGCGCCTGCGGATCGAAGAAGATCTCCGCGTGCCGCACGCCCTGCGCGGCGGCGCGGGCGAGATAGGCGTCGGCGAGGTCCTCGAAGTCCCGCTCGGTGCGCAGGACGGCCATGAGTTCGTAGTACAGGTTCAGGAAGGACTGCAGGTCCTCGAAGCGGTACGCCTCACGGAGCGCGTCGGTGTCGGCGTAGGGCAGCTCGACGCCGTTGCGCGCGGCGAGCGCGAAGGCCAGCTCGGGCTCCAGGGTGCCTTCGATGTGAAGGTGCAGTTCGGCTTTCGGTACGGACATCGAAACATCGTACGGCGGTTTCACCGACGCTTCGGAAGCGCCACCCGTTGCAGGTCCCGTGCCACGGTCAGCTCGCCCTCGTACCCGGCCGCCCGCGCCTGCCGCTCGAACTCCTCCGGGTCGGAGTAGCGCTGGCTGAAGTGGGTGAGGACGAGGTGCCGTACGCCCGCGTCGCGCGCCACGCGGGCCGCCTGCCCTGCGGTCAGATGACCGAAGTCGACGGCGAGCGCCTCGTCCTCGTCGAGGAACGTCGACTCGATGACCAGCATGTCGCAGCCCTCGGCGAGCGCGTACACCCCGTCGCACAGCCGGGTGTCCATGACGAACGCGAACCGCTGCCCGCGCCGCACCTCGCTGACCTCCTCCAGCGGGACCCCGTCGAGCGTGCCCTCGCGCAGGATGCGGCCGACGTCCGGGCCCTTGATGCCGTGCGCGGCCAGCCGGTCGGGCAGCATGCGCCGGCCGTCGGGTTCGACGAGCCGGTAGCCGTACGCCTCGACGGGGTGGGAGAGCTTCCGCGCCTCCAGCGTGTATCCGGGGGTACGGGCGAGGGGGCCGTCGGTGTCGGCCGGGGCCTCGGTGAGGGCGACCGTCTCGCGGTAGGCGGTGGCGTACCGCAGACGGTCGAAGAAGCGCTGCCCGGAGCGCGGGTAGTGGGCGGTGATCTCGTGCGGCACCTTGTCGAGGTTGATCCGCTGGATCACCCCGGCGAGACCGAGGGAGTGGTCGCCGTGGAAGTGGGTGACACAGATCCGGTTCAGGTCGTGGACGGCCACCCCGGCGCGCAGCATCTGGCGCTGGGTGCCCTCGCCGGGGTCGAACAGGATGCCCTCGCCGTCCCAGCGCAGCAGGTAGCCGTTGTGGTTGCGGTGCCGGGTGGGGACCTGGCTGGCGGTGCCGAGGACCACCAGTTCGCGTGCGGACAAGGCTGCCTATCCGGGGGGCCACTCGAGACCGCGGCCGCCCAGGACGTGGGCGTGCGCGTGCCAGACGGTCTGGCCGGCGCCGCTGCCGGTGTTGAAGATGATCCGGTAGCTCTCCAGCTTCTCCTCGTCGGCGACGGCCTGCGTCTCCCGCAGCACGTCCGCGGCGAGTTCGGGCGCGGCGGCGGCGAGGGCGGCGGCGTCCCGGTGGTGCGCCTTCGGGATCACCAGCACATGGGTGGGCGCCTGGGGGTTGATGTCCCGGAACGCGACGGTGGTCTCGGTCTCCCGCACGATCGTCGCGGGAATGCTCCCGTCCACGATCTTGCAGAACAGACAGTCGTCCTGAGGCTCCCCAGCCATGAACCCTCCTCAAGCCAGCTGATCACGTACGAAGCATCGTCATCGTACCCGCGGGCACCCGTGCCGCAGGGGGCACGGGTGGGCGGTGGGGGTACCTCCCGTCCGAGCGGGGCCGGGAGCGGGGGAGGCACCCGGCGAGCGCCGGACCGCGCGAACACCCCCCGGCTACGACAGCGCCGGCGGCACCTTCGCCGGCGTCGACTCCAGCGCCTCCAACGCCAGCCGCACCGCCTCGTCCAACTGCACGTCCCGCCCCGCCGCGTAATCCTGCGGCCGCTGCACGACCTCCACGTCCGGGTCGACCCCGTGGTTCTCCACGCCCCACCCGTACCCCTCCAGCCAGAAGGCGTACTTGGGCTGGGTGACGAGCGTCCCGTCGACCAGCCGGTACCGGCTGTCGATGCCGATCACGCCGCCCCACGTACGGGTACCCACCACCGGCCCGATCCCCAGCGCGCGGATCGCCGCGTTCACGATGTCCCCGTCGGACCCGGAGAACTCGTTGGCGACAGCCACCACCGGCCCCCGCGGCGCGTCCCGCGGATAACTCTCCGCCCGCATCCCCCGGGGCAGGTCCCATCCCACGATCCGCCGGGCCAGCTTCTCCACCACGAGCTGCGACGTGTGCCCGCCCCGGTTCTCCCGCACGTCCACGATCAGGCCCTCCCGCAGCACCTCCACCCGCAGGTCGCGATGGATCTGCGCCCACCCGGGCGCCTGCATGTCGGGAACGTGGAGGTACCCCAGCCGCCCGCCGGACTTCTCCAGCACGTACGCCCGCCGGTCCGCGACCCACGCGTGGTACCGCAGCGGCTCCTCGTCGGCGAGCGGCACCACCACCGCGTGCCGCGGCTCGCCTCCCCCCGCCGGCGACACCGTCAGCTCCACCGGCTTCCCCGCCGTCCCGACCAGCAGCGGCGCCGGCCCGGTCACCGGGTCGACCGGCTGCCCGGCGACGGCGACGATCGCGTCACCGGGCCGGACGGCGACCCCCGGCGCGGCGAGCGGCGAGCGGGCGTCCGGATCGGACGTCTCCGCGGGCAGGACGCGGTCGACCCGCCAACTGCCGTCCTCGTGCCGGGAGATGTCCGCACCGAGCAGCCCCTGCCGCGCACCGTCGCCGTAGCCGCCGCGCGGGATGACGTAGGCGTGCGAGGTGCCGAGCTCGCCGTGCACCTCCCACAGCAGGTCCACCAGGTCGTCGTGGGTGGCGAGCCGGTCGAGCACGGGCCGGTACCGGTCGAGGACCCCGTCCCAGTCCACACCGCTCATGTCGGGGCGCCAGAAGTTGTCCCGCATGATGCGGCCGTTCTCGTCGAACATCTGCCGCCACTCGACGGCCGGGTCGACGAACTGGCGGACCCGGTCCAGGTCGACGGTGATGTTGGTGTCGCTGTCGTCGTCGCCGGAGGCGCGCCGGTCGCTGGGCACGACCTTCAGCCGCCCGTCGGTCCACAGCAACACCCGCTTGCCGTCGCCGCTGACCTCGAAGTGGTCGGCGTCCACGGCCAGGTGCTCGATGCGCTGCCGGTCGAGGTCGTAGCGCTCCAGGTCGGTCTTGGGGTCCGGGTCGTCGGGCGTGGCGCGGGACGCGCCGAGCACGCCGCGCACCGGGTGCCGCAGCCACAGCACCCCGTCCTTGGCGGCGCGCAGGTTGGTGTAGCGGGCGGCCTCCACCGGGAACGGCACGATGCGGTCGGCGAGACCGTCGAGGTCGACGCGGGTGGTGGGGGTGCCCTCGCTGTCGGGGGTCCCGTCCCGGTCCGGCGTCTCGAAGGGCCGGCCGTGGCGCTGCGGGCCGAACGGCGACGGGGTGGTCGCCGCGAGGGTGATCAGATACGGACGTACGCCCTCGACGAAGGCCAGGTCGAAGACGTGCTCGTCGTAGACCGGGTCGAAGGAGCGGGTCGACAGGAACGCGAGGTGCTTGCCGTCGAGGGTGAAGGCGGGCGCGTAGTCCTGGAAGCGCAGCGGGGTCGCCTCGGTGACCGACAGGTCGGTGGTGCTGGCGAGCTTGAGCTGGCTGAGCGGGCGCGGCCCTGGGTGGGACCAGGCGAGCCAGGAGGAGTCGGGCGAGAAGACCAGCCCGGAGACGTCGCCGTCCTCGCTGCGGTCGACCTCCCGGACCTCGCCGGTCTCCCGCTCGACGAGGAGGACCCGGCCGTCGTGGGAGGCGACCGCGGCACGGCCGCCGTCGGGTGCCATGGCGAGTCCCACGACGCGGCCCAGCTGCCCGGCGGCGATCCGGCGGGGGGTGGCGCCCGGGGCGAGTCCGGTGGCGGGGGCGAACTCCAGGGCGTCGTCGCCCTCGGCGTCGGTCACCCACACCACCCACTCCTCGCCGTCCGCGCGGAAGGTGCGGGGCCGCCGGGCCCGTACGCCCGGGGTCGCGGCGAGCGCGCGGGCGGGGCCGGCGCGGTGGGTGACCCAGTGGACGGTGCCGCGCACGCAGACGGCGCTGCCGCGCGCGGTGTGGTCGGGCGACGCGGAGCCGAACCAGCGGGCGGCGTTCACCGGGAACGGCTGGAGGTCGACGCGCTGCCCGCCGAGCCGGACGTCGAGGCGGCGCGGCTCCGCGCCGTCGAGGTCGTCGAGGAGCCACAGTTCACCGGCGCTGGAGTAGACGACGCGGGTGCCGTCGCCGGCGGCGTGGCGGGCGTAGAAGCCGTCGAGGGGGGTGTGCCTGCGGAGGTCCGATCCGTCGGCGAGGGAGGAGTACAGGGCTCCGGTGCCCTCGTGGTCGGAGAGGAACGCGATCCGGTCCCCCGCCCACAGCGGGTACTCGATGTTCCCGTCGAGGTCCTCGTGCAGCCGTACGAACTCGCCGTCGCCCTCGCGGTCGATCCACAGCTTGCCCGCCGTACCGCCCCGGTAGCGCTTCCACCAGGCGGCCTCACGGCTCATCGGCGCGGACAGCAGCACGGTGTGCGGGCCCTGGGCGACGTCGCCGACGGGGCCGTGGGGCAGGGTGGTGGCGGGACCGCCGTCGAGGGGGACGGCGCGGGCCCAGGTGCGGCGGAAACTGGCCTGGCCCTGGGAACTGGTCACCAGGACCCGGCCGTCCGCCGTCCAGCCGCGCGTCCGGGTGGTGGGGCTGCCCCAGTGGGTCAGGCGTCTGGCGGGGCCGCCCTCGACGGGCGCGACGTGCACCTCGGGGGCGCCGTCGCGGGTGGAGGTCCAGGCGACGGTGGTGCCGTCGGGCGAGATACGGGGGTGGGTCACGGGCACGTTGTCGGCGCTGACCCGCCAGGCCCGGCCGCCGTCGAGCGGGGCGAGCCACACGTCGTCCTCGGCGGTGAAGGCGACCAACTCGCCGTGCAGATGCGGAAACCGGAGATAAGCGGCGGATGCGACCGATGCGGGCTGTGTCACCCGATCACCCTATGCAGGCGCGGGCGGTCCTGGACAGGGGTTCCGATCACTTGCCCTCGACGGGGCGACACGACGGGTACTGCTCGCACCACACGGTCGTCGTGACGGTCACGGTGACGGTGGGGTCCGGGCCTCGGTGCGTGGGGTCGCCCACGCGCGGCGGGCTGGTGGAGTCGCAGTCGCCCAGGCCGTCGACCCGGAACACCTGCTTCCCGCCGACCTTCGCGGTGATGTTCCCGCGGACGCAGGCACCGTTGACGGCGTGGGTGATCTTCCCGGTGACGGTGATCTCCTTGCCGTCCCGCGTCTCGCCCTGGCAGTCAACGGAGGCGACGGTGTCCTCGTCCGCGGACGGTGAGCGGTCCTTGTCCCCGAAGGACGCGGTGCAGCTGAGCCAGCGCACGCCGGCCTTCTGCCGGTTGAGCTCCTCGGTCACGGTCTCGTCGGTCGTGAACGCGACGGCCGCGGAGCTGAGTCCGCCGCCCTCGCACGCGGTGACCCCGGCCACGGCGGCCACGGCGAAGCCGACGGCGAGCACCGGTCGCGGGATCCGTTTCATCGCCCCCATGAACGGCAGCCTGCCACCGTCACCGGCGGCGCGGTAGGGCGCATACGGCCACTTGCTTCCTTCCGTCCCCGTCCTCGGGGGCTCCGCCCCGGGTTCGGGACGGGAAGGGGCGGCGGCGGCGAGGAAACCCCCGGTCAGGACCAGCGCCCCGTACGCCCGAGCAACAGCGCCGCCGCAGCCGTACCGGCCGTGGACGTACGCAGCACACTCCGCCCCAGCCGGTAGGCCCGCGCCCCGGCCGCCTCGAAGAGGGCCAACTCCTCCGGGGAGACACCGCCCTCGGGCCCGACGACCAGCACGATCTCGCCGGAGGTGGGGAGTTCGGCGGTCGCGAGGGGTTCGGTGCCGCTCTCGTGCAGCACGGCCGCGAACTCCGCATCGGCGAGAAGTGAGGCAACCCGCCTGCTCGTCGCCGCGTCCGCGACCTCGGGGAAGCGCACCCGGCGGGACTGCTTGCCGGCCTCCCGGGCCGTCGCCCGCCACTTGGCGAGGGACTTCAGCCCGCGCTCGCCCTTCCACTGCGTGATGCAGCGGGAGGCCGCCCACGGCACGACCACGTCGACGCCGACCTCGGTCATCGTCTCCACGGCCACCTCGCCCCGGTCACCCTTGGGCAGCGCCTGGACGACCGTCAGCCGGGGGAACTCCTCGGGTTCCTCGACGACTTCACCGAGCCGCACGATCAACCGGTCCTTGCCCTCGGCGGCATCCACCTCGCCCTCGGCCCAGCGCCCGGCCCCGTCGGTGAGGACGACCCCCTCACCGGCCCGCAGCCGCTTCACGGAGACGGCGTGCCGCCCCTCGGGGCCGTCGAGCACGTAACGGCCGGTGCCGTCCGTGTCGAAGTGGTCGACGACGAACACCGGCGCGGTCATCGGGCACCTCCCGCCGACAACGCCGTGCGGGCGGCGGCCAGTTCGGCGGCCAGCACCTCCACCAGCTGCCCGGCGGGCAGTTCGCGGGCCATCCGGTGGCCCTGCCCCGCCCACAGCGCCAGGCCCTGCGCGTCACCGGCCTTGGCGGCGGCCTTGCGCAGCGGCGCGGTGAGGTGGTGGACGTCCGGGTAGGCGGCGGGCGCGTACGGGCCGTGCTCGCGCAGGAAGCGGTTGACCAGGGCGCGGGCCGGGCGGCCGGAGAAGGCGCGGGTCAGCTCGGTGCGGCCGTACAGGGGGTCGGTGAGGGCCTGCTTGTGCAGGGCGTGGGCGCCGGACTCGTGGGCGGCGACGAAGGCCGTGCCGAGCTGGGCCGCGTCGGCACCGGCCGCGAGGACCGCGGCGATCTGGCCGCCGCGCATGATGCCGCCGGCGGCGACGACCGGGATGCCGACGGACTCCCGGACCTGGGCGACGAGGGAGAGCAGTCCGAGGCCGGAGCCGTCCACCTCCGGCATGTCGCGGTGGGTGCCCTGGTGGCCGCCGGCCTCCACGCCCTGCGCGATCACCGCGTCGGCGCCGGCCCGTTCCACGGCCTGGGCCTCCTCCGCGGTCGTGGCGGTGACCAGCGTGAGCGTACCGACGCGGCGCAGGGAGTCCAGGACCTCGCGGGCCGGCACACCGAAGTGGAACGACACCACCGGCACCGGGTTGTCCAGCAGCACGGCGAGCTTGGCGTCGTAGCCGTCGTCGCGGCCGCTGTCGGGGTCGCCGAGCTCGGTCTCGTACCAGGAGGCCTCACCGGCCAGCTGGTGGGCGTAGACGCCGACGGCGGCCGGGGCGGCCGTCTCCGGCTGCGGCAGGAAGAGGTTGACGCCGAAGGGCCGGGAGGTCAGTCCCCGCAGTTGCTTGATCTCCTGGTACATCCCGTCCGCGGTCTTGTACCCGGCGGCCAGGAAACCGAGCCCGCCCGCCTCGGACACGGCCGCGGCGAGCTGCGGCACGGCGACACCGCCCGCCATGGGTGCCTGCACGATCGGGTGCGGGCAGATATCGGTCAGCACGGAGGACATGACGGCATGTTGTCACGTCCTCCGACCAACGCCGAATCCGCCCTTCCTCTTGGCATAAGCCACTTTTCGGCGGGGCGGCGACAAGGGCGCCGCCCCGCCGAACGAGCGCGTCAGCGCCCGTTGAAGGCGTCCTTCAACCGCGAGAACAGCCCTTGCTGCCCCGGCTGGAACTGCCCCGTGGGCCGTTCCTCTCCCCGGAGCTTGGCCAGCTCGCGGAGCAGGCGTTCCTGTTCCGGGTCGAGCTTGGTCGGGGTCTGGACCTCGACGTGGACGATGAGGTCGCCCCGGCCGCCGCCGCGCAGGTGCGTGACGCCCCGGCCGTGCAGCGGGATCGACTGGCCGGACTGGGTACCGGGCCGGATGTCGACCTCCTCCATGCCGTCCAGCGTCTCCAGCGGCACCTTGGTGCCGAGGGCCGCCGCCGTCATCGGGAGGGTGACCGTGCAGTGCAGGTCGTCGCCGCGCCGCTGGAACTGCGCGTGCGGGAGCTCGTGGATCTCCACGTACAGGTCTCCGGCGGGACCGCCGCCGGGCCCGACCTCGCCCTCGCCGGCCAGCTGGATCCGGGTGCCGTTGTCCACACCGGCCGGGATCTTGACCGTGAGGGTGCGCCGGGAACGGATCCGGCCGTCGCCCGCGCACTCCGGGCACGGGGTGGGGACGACGGTGCCGAAGCCCTGGCACTGCGGGCAGGGGCGGGAGGTCATGACCTGGCCCAGGAAGGACCGCGTGACCTGCGAGACCTCACCGCGGCCCCGGCACATGTCACAGGTCTGCGCGCTGGTGCCGGGCGCGGCGCCCTCACCGCTGCACGTCGTGCAGACGACGGCCGTGTCGACCTGGATGTCCTTGGTCGTGCCGAACGCGGCCTCGTCGAGCTCGACGTCGATGCGGATCATCGCGTCCTGGCCCCGGCGGGTGCGCGAGCGCGGCCCGCGCTGCGACGCCGTGCCGAAGAACGCGTCCATGATGTCGGAGAAGTTGCCGAAGCCACCCGCCCCGAAGCCGCCCGCGCCACCGCCGCCGGTCTGCGAGAGGGGGTCGCCGCCGAGGTCGTAGACCTGCTTCTTCTGCGGGTCCGACAGCACCTCGTAGGCGGCGTTGATCTCCTTGAACCGCTCCTGCGTCTTGGGATCAGGATTGACGTCCGGGTGCAGCTCGCGGGCGAGCCGCCGGAAGGCCTTCTTGATCTCCTCCTGCGAGGCGTCGCGGCGCACGCCGAGTACGGCGTAGTAGTCCGTGGCCACTACGACTCCGCCAGGATCTGTCCGACGTACCGTGCCACTGCGCGTACCGCTCCCATCGTTCCCGGGTAATCCATGCGGGTCGGTCCGACCACGCCGAGCTTGGCAACCGCCTCGCCGCCCGAACCGTAGCCGACCGACACGACGGACGTGGAGTTGAGTCCCTCGTAGGCGTTCTCGTGCCCGATGCGCACGGTCATGCCCGAATCCCCCGCCTCACCGAGGAGTTTGAGGAGCACGACCTGCTCCTCGAGCGCCTCGAGGACGGGCCGGATCGTGAGGGGGAAGTCATGTCCGAAGCGGGTGAGATTGGCGGTGCCGCCGATCATCAGCCGCTCCTCGTTCTCCTCGACGAGCGTCTCCAGGAGGGTGGAGAGCACCGTCGAGACCGTACCGCGGTCCTCTGCCTCGAACGCCTCGGGGAGATCCTCCACCAGGCTCGGCACATCGGCGAACCGGCGGCCCGCGACCCTGCTGTTCAGACGGGCCCGCAGGTCCGCCAGGGAGGACTCGCCGAACGGCGCCGGGCAGTCGACCATGCGCTGCTCCACCCGGCCGGTGTCCGTGATCAGCACCAGCATCAGCCGCGCGGGGGCCAGGGACAGCAGTTCCACGTGCCGCACCGTGGAGCGGGTCAGCGACGGGTACTGCACGACGGCGACCTGCCGGGTCAGCTGCGCGAGCAGCCGCACGGTCCTGGCCACCACGTCGTCGAGGTCGACGGCGCCGTCGAGGAAGTTCTGGATGGCCCGCCGCTCGGGCGGGCTCATGGGCTTGACGCCGGCGAGCTTGTCGACGAACAGGCGGTAGCCCTTGTCGGTGGGGATGCGCCCGGCGCTGGTGTGCGGCTGGGCGATGAAGCCCTCGTCCTCCAGGGCCGCCATGTCGTTGCGCACGGTGGCCGGGGAGACGCCGAGGTTGTGCCGCTCGGTGAGGGCCTTGGAGCCGACGGGCTCCTCGGTGCCCACGTAGTCCTGGACGATGGCGCGCAGCACCTGGAGCCTGCGTTCACTGAGCATCGCGCACACCTCCAGAGCCTTCCGCGCGGTACCTTCCCTGTCCGCCTGGCACTCTTCGTACGCGAGTGCCAGACTTCCCCGCCCAGTGTACGGCCGGAGGGTACGCCCCGGGCAAGGCCGGTCCCCGCGCCCCCGCGCCGGGCGGCGTCGTCCCCGATAGCGTCCCGGTATGACCGTGACTTGGGAAGAGTCGGGATGGGAGCAAGTGGCCTCCGGAGTGGGGCGGTGCCGGCTGCCGGGGTGGGACTGCACGGTGGGGCTCGTCGCCGGCGCGGACGGGGTGCTGCTCGTCGACGCGGGTTCCGGCCTGGGCGAGGGCGCGCGGTTGCGGACGGAGGCGCAGGCGCTCACCGGTCGCCGTGTGACGCATCTCGCGCTCACCCACCCCCACTTCGACCACGTCCTCGGGGCGGGGGCGTTCGCGGGCGCGGAGGTGTTCGGCGCGGTGGGCATGGACACGGTGCTGACGGGCCGCGGGCGCGAGGAGCTGCGCGCGGACGCGGTGCGTCACGGGCTGGACGCGCGCGTGGCCGAGGAGGCCGTGGACGCACTGGTCCCGCCGCGGCACGCGGTGTCCGGCGAGTGGACGCTCGACCTCGGCCCGGCCGGCGGCCGGCAGGTGCTGCTGGCGAACGTGGGCCCGGGCCACACCGCCCACGACCTCGCGGTCCTCGTCCCCGGCGACCCGGAGGTGGTGTTCTGCGGCGACCTGGTCGAGGAGTCGGGCGAACCGCAGGCCGGCCCCGACGCCGTACCGTCCCACTGGCCGGCCGCGCTGGACCGGCTCCTGGAGTTGGGCGGCGAGGACGCGCGGTACGTCCCCGGCCACGGCGCGGTGGTGGACGCGGCGTTCGTACGGGCCCAGCGCGACGCCCTGGCGGCCCGTTTCGGCGTGTCGCACTGATCGCCGCGGACGGGATCCTCGTATCGTCATCAGAATGCGCCAGTACTCCGCCGATCTGACCCCTCCGTGGAAGAAACCGCAGCCGGTCCCCGAGGTCGCGGCCGAGCCCGGCCTGGTGGTGGAGGAGCCCGGCACCGGCTTCTGCGGCGCGGTGATCCGCTGCGAGGCGGGCACGGTGACGCTGGAGGACCGCTTCGGCAAGCACCGGGTGTTCCCGCTGGAGCCGCGGGGCTTCCTGCTGGAGGGACGCGTGGTGACGCTGGTGCGGCCGGCCGCCGGTCCTCGGCGGCCCGCCCGTACGGCATCCGGTTCGGTGGCCGTCCCCGGCGCGCGGGCGCGGGTGGCCCGCGCGGGGCGCATCTACGTCGAGGGGCGGCACGACGCCGAGCTGGTCGAGAAGGTGTGGGGCGACGACCTGCGCGTCGAGGGGGTGGTCGTGGAGTACCTGGAGGGCGTGGACGACCTGCCGTCGATCGTCGAGGACTTCTCCCCCGGCCCGGACGCGCGGCTGGGCGTCCTGGTGGACCACCTGGTGCCGGGGTCGAAGGAGTGGCGGATCGCGGAGGCGGTGACGAGCGAGCACGCGCTGGTGGTGGGCCACCCGTACATCGACGTCTGGGAGGCGGTGAAGCCGGCGTCGGTCGGCATCGAGGCGTGGCCCCGGGTGCCGCGCGGTCAGGACTGGAAGACGGGGGTGTGCCGGGCGCTGGGCTGGCGCGTGGCGAACACCGGGGAGGCGTGGCAGCGGATCCTCGGCTCGGTGCGCTCGTACAAGGACCTGGAGCCGCAGCTCCTGGGCCGCGTGGAGGAACTGATCGACTTCGTCACGGCACCGGCCTGACCCCGGGGGCCGCGCTCCCGGGCCCCCTTTCCAGCCCTTCCGGCGTTTGAGGAGCGGGGTCCGGGGCGGAGCCCCGGGTCGGGACGGGAAAGGGCGGCGGGGGCGAAGAGACCCCTGTTCAGTCCACCAGGTCCCGCACCACCGCGTCGGCGAGCAACCGCCCCCGCAGGGTGAGGGCCGCGCGGCCCTCGTCGTACGCCCCCTGCCGGAGCAGCCCGTCCGTCAGGGCCCGCCGCGACGCCTCCAGCCCCGCCTCCTTCAGCAGAGACAGCGGCACGCCCTCCTCGAGCCGCAGCTCCAGCAGGATCCGCTCCACCCGCCGGTCCTCGTCCGTCAGGACCTCGCGCCCCGCCCCCGGCGACCGCCCCTCCGCCAGCGCCGCCGCGTACGCGCCCGGGTGCTTGACGTTCCACCAGCGCACCCCGCCCACGTGCGAGTGGGCGCCGGGTCCCGCGCCCCACCAGTCGGCGCCGCGCCAGTACAGCTCGTTGTGCAGGCAGCGGCCGGCTTCGGAGGTGGCCCAGTTCGACACCTCGTACCAGTCGAAGCCCGCCGCGGACAGCATCTCCTCGGCGATCAGGTAGCGGTCCGCGTGCACGTCGTCGTCGGTCATCGGCACCTCGCCGCGGCGGATGCGGCGGGCGAGCTGCGTGCCCTCCTCGACGATCAACGCGTACGCCGAGACGTGGTCGGGACCGGCGCCGATCGCCGCCTCCAGGGACGCCCGCCAGTCGGCGTCGGACTCCCCCGGCGTGCCGTAGATCAGGTCGAGGTTGACGTGCTCGAAGCCGGCCGCGCGGGCCTCGGCGACGCACGCCTCGGGGCGGCCGGGGGTGTGCGTGCGGTCGAGGACCTTGAGCACGTGCTGCCGGGCGCTCTGCATGCCGAAGGAGATGCGGTTGAAGCCGCCCGCGCGGAGGGTCGCCAGGTAGGCCGGGTCGACCGACTCCGGGTTCGCCTCCGTGGTGACCTCCGCGTCCGGCGCCAGCCCGAACTCCTCCCGGATCGCGCCCAGCATCCGTACGAGGTCGTCGGCGGCCAGCAGGGTCGGCGTACCCCCGCCGACGAACACCGTGCGGACCTCGCGCGGGTCGTCCCCCAGCACCTTGCGGGCCAGGCGGACCTCGTCGGTCAGGGTCCCGGCGTAGTTGTCGCGGGAGGCCAGCACCCCGCCGCTGCCGCGCAGCTCGGTCGCGGTGTAGGTGTTGAAGTCGCAGTAGCCGCAGCGGGTCGCGCAGTACGGGACGTGCAGGTAGAACCCGAGGGGGCGGTCGGCGGCCCCGGCGAGCGCGGACGCGGGCAGCGCGCCGTCGGCGGGGACGGGCTCGCCGTCGGGGAGTGCGGAAGGCATGTGCTCCATTGTCCCGCACCGGCCGCGTCATTCCGCCTGGAGCACCAGCAGGGCGAGATCGTCGGCCGGTGGACGGGCCCCGAACTCATGCACGAGCTGTGTGATCCGTTCCGCTATCAGCTCGGCGTCCATCCCCGCGCACCCCGCCAGGGCCACGGCGAGCCCGTCGCCGTCGTCGAACTGGCGGGAGCCGGAGCGCCGCTCGGTGACTCCGTCGGTGACGCAGAGCAGGGTGTCGCCCGAGTACATCTCGAAGGTCTCGCTGGTGTAGGTGGCGTCCTCGACGACCCCGAGCAGGGTCTGCGGCTGGGCGACGGCACGGACCGAGCCGTCGGGGGCGAGCAGCAGGGGCAGGGGGTGTCCGGCGGAGGCAAGGGTGCAGCGGACGCCGCCGGCGAAGGGGACGAGTTCGCCGTAGAGGAGGGAGAGGAAGCGGGTCTGGGGGCCGTCGCCGGGGGCGGTCGGGCGGGCCCCGGCGGCCACCAGGGCGCGGGCCGCGGCGTCGGCGGCCTCGGTGGCGTCGTCGAGGAGGAGCTGGTTGAGGCGGTCGAGGACGTCGGCGACGCGGTAGCCCTCGCGGGCGAGCAGCCGCAGCCAGGGCCGGGCGAGGCCGATGACGACGGCGGCCTCGGGTCCCTTGCCCTGGACGTCGCCGACGGTGAAGCACCAGCGGCCCCGGCCCGCCGGGAAGAGGTCGTAGAAGTCGCCGCTCGGCCCGCCCTTGTCGCAGGGTTCGTAGACGAGGGCGCTGCGCACGCCGGGGATCTCGGCGACGGCGCCGGGCAGCAGTCCGCGCTGGAGGACGGCGCTGATGGTGGCCTGGCGGGAGTACTGCCGGGCGGCCCCGATGGCGAGCGCGACGCGCCGGCCGAGGTCCTCGGCCAGCCCGGTGATCTCGTCGGGGAAGCGGTCGATGCCGCCCCGGCCGATCACCAGCGTGCCGAGCGGGCGCCCGCCGGCGACGAGCCGGTAGGCGAGGGCGGTGCCGGGGGCGGTGGGGTGCCCGGCGGCCCGGTCGTCGGCGTCCGGGGTGCCCGGGGCGTCCAGGGCGTCCAGGGCGTCCGGGGTGTCGAGTGCTCCGTCCGGCCACGGGTAGGGGACGGGTCCGGCCTGTAACGGGTCGCCTGTGTGGGGCGGGTTCCGCTCCAGGGAACGGCTCAGATCCTCGATGCGGTTCTCACTCGCGTGCCAGACACGGGCGAGGCGGGAGCCGTCGGCCCGGCTCACCTCGCTCCAGCCGCCGCCGTGGCCGGTGGTCTCGTCCTCCAGCCACACCGCGCACCAGTCGGCCAGTCGCGGCACGATCAGCTGCCCGGTGAGCGAGGTGACCAGGTCCTCGTCCAGCTGTCCGGCGAGCAGGTCGGAGGCCTCGGCGAGGAAGGAGAGGGCGCCGCGCCCCAGCCAGGTGCCGTCCCGCCCGGGCCGGCGGGCGAGCCAGTCGTCGCCGTACGAGCCGCCGCGCCAGGTGTCACGGGAGGGACCGGACGCTTCCCGGTGGCCGGGCGGGCGTCGGGAGGCCAGCGGGCCGGGGGCGGCCGGCGGGTCGGGGGCGCCCTGCTCCGGCCGGGGCGGCTCCGGCGCGAGGATCTCCGCCACCCTCAGGTCGCGCGCCAGCGTGCGCTCCCCCGCGTACGCCTCGATCTGGTCGTCCGCCGCGCACCCCCCGGCGGTCAGGCGCGCCCACACCGTCTTCGTGCCCGGACGGTAGGTGATGCCCCAGGCCTCAGAGAGCGCGGCGACGAGGCGCAGGCCGCGCCCGTACTCGGGGGTGTCGTGGGGCGATCCCCCCGGCTCGTTGCCGCGCGGCGCGCGGGAGGGGTGCCGGTCGGCGACCTCGACGACGAGTGCGCCGGTCGCCTCCTCCAGCCCGCACGTCAGACGCACCTCGGTGCCGGCGTGCACGACGGCGTTGGTGACGAGTTCGCTGGCGATCAGCGTGACGTCGTCGCCGACGCGGCCGGTGAGGTGTTCGGCGCCGGGCAGGGCGAGTTCCGCCCACTCGGTGAGCGCCTTGCGCAGCAGGGCGCGTGCGGTACCCGGCGCGAGGGGGCTCCCGGGCAGGGTCGCGTCCACCCACGCGCGCTCCCGCGCGCCGGAGGCGCACGAGGCGGTCTCCCGTTGGGTCGGAATGGCCCTCATGGGCAGCTCCCCGGACAGTTCGTACGAATAGAACCTCGATCGCTGCCGACAGGGTGACAGACCGGACCCGCTCATATGCGCCGAGTCACCGAAGTGGACCGTCAGGAGTGAAAACAGTGCTACGCACGCGTTCAGGAACGAACAGAAAGTCGGCCCGTTCCTGGCAGCACCGGAATACGGCCGGGAGCTCGCGCCGTGACGGGCCCGGGGGCCGGCGGCCCTCTTGCAGGACCGCGAAGAAGATGACGGGGGCCGGGGTGTGACGCCCCGCCGGAAGGCGAGCGCGTCCACGAGGAGCAGTCCACGCCCGTGTGCGCCGAGCAGGCAGGGGCCTCCGCCGGTGCAGGCAGCCGCTCCTCCCGGCAGCCCGCGGCCGGCCGGGCGGCGTTCACGGACTTCGCGGCGGCCGGCCGAGCCGCCCCCTCCCCGGGCACAGCGGGCGGGGCGGGGACCACCCCGCCCCGCCCGCTCGTCACTGCGTGACGGTCACGCCTCGCGCGTGCCCTCGTACATCTCCTCGATGAGGTGCTTGTACTCGCGCTCCACCACCGGGCGCTTCAGCTTCAGGCTCGGGGTGATCTCGCCGTGCTCGACGTCGAGGTCGCGGGGCAGGAGGCGGAACTTCTTGATGGTCTGCCAGCGCTGCAGGCCCTCGTTGAGCTGCCTGACGTAGCCGTCGACCATCTCGACCGTGGCGGGGGCGGCGACGATCTCCGCGTACGGCTTGCCCGCCAGGCCGTTCTCGGCCGCCCAGGGGGCGAGGGCGGCCTCGTCGAGGGCGATGAGGGCGGTGCAGTAGTTCCGGTCGGCACCGTGGACGAGGATGTTGGAGACGTAGGGGCAGACCGCCTTGAACTGGCCCTCGACCTCGGCGGGGGCGATGTACTTGCCACCGGAGGTCTTGATCAGGTCCTTCTTGCGGTCGGTGATGCGCAGGTAGCCGTCGGGCGAGAGTTCGCCGATGTCGCCGGTGTGGAACCAGCCGTCCTCCTCCAGGACCTCGGCGGTCTTCTCGGGCAGGTTGTGGTAGCCCTGCATGATGCCGGGGCCGCGCAGCAGGATCTCGCCGTCGTCGGCGATGCGGACCTCGGTGCCGGGCAGCGGCTTGCCGACGGTGCCGGTGCGGTAGGCCTCCCCCGGGTTGACGAAGGAGGCGGCGGAGGACTCGGTGAGGCCGTAGCCCTCCAGGATGTGGATGCCGGCGCCGGAGAAGAAGTAGCCGATCTCGGGGGCGAGCGCCGCCGAGCCGGAGACGCAGGCGCGCAGGTTGCCGCCGAAGGCCTCGCGGATCTTGGCGTAGACGAGCTTGTCGGCGACGCCGTGCTTCGCCGAGAGGCCGAAGGGGGCGCTCGCGGTGCCGGTGCGGCGGAAGTTGTCCTGGGTGACCTTGGCGTACTCGCGGGCGACGCCCGCGGCCCACTGGAAGATCTTGTACTTGGCTCCGCCGCCGGCCTTCGCCTTGGCGGCCACGCCGTTGTAGACCTTCTCGAAGATGCGGGGCACGGCCGCCATGTAGGTCGGCCGGACCACCGGGAGGTTCTCGATGATCTTGTCGACGCGGCCGTCGACGGCGGTGACGTGGCCGACCTCGATCTGGCCGGAGGTGAGCACCTTGCCGAAGACGTGCGCGAGCGGCAGCCACAGGTACTGCACGTCGTCGCCGCCGACCAGCCCGGTCGCGGCGATCGCCTTCGCCATGTACGACCAGCAGTCGTGCGGCAGGCGCACGCCCTTGGGGCGGCCGGTGGTGCCGGAGGTGTAGATCAGGGTGGCGAGCTGGTCCTTGGTGAGCGCGGCGACCCGCTCCTTGATCAGCTCCGGTTCCTGCTGGAGCCGGGCGGCGCCGCGCTTCTCCAGGTCGGCGAGGGTGATCACGAAGTCGTCGGTCTCGGCGCCGGCCGGGTCGACGACCACGACGCGGGTGAGCTCGGGCAGCTCGGCGCGCTTCTCGACCGCCTTGGCCGCCTGCTCGGCGTTCTCCGCGATGAGCACCCGGCTCTGGGAGTCGGACAGGATGTAGGCGGACTCGTCGGCGTTGGTCTGCGGGTAGACCGTGGTGGTGGCGGCGCCGGCGCAGAGGATGCCGAGGTCGGCGAGGATCCACTCGACCCGGGTGGCGGAGGCCAGCGCGACCCGCTCCTCGGGCTCGACGCCCAGCTCGATCAGGCCGGCCGCGATGGCGTGGACCCGCTCGGCGGCGCCCGCCCAGGTGAGGGACTTCCAGTCGTCGGGGCCCGTACCGGAGGCCGCCGGGACCGGGTAGCGGTAGGCCTCGGCGTCCGGTGTGGCCGCCACGCGCTCCAGGAAGAGGGTCGCCACGCTCGGCGGACGGTTCTCGATCAGTGTCTGTGTGTCGCTCACGACGTCCTCCGGGGCCCGCGACGGTGCGGCTGGCTCAGTGGGGCTTGGGTTTCCTCGCGCCGTTGTTTAACTGGCGAGTAACTATCGAGTGGGGATCAGAGTAGAGGCCGACCGGCGATGACGTAAGGGCCTGCGGCCTGTTACTTCGTACAGATGGCTACCCCGTGAACGCGCGGGGCCCGCCGCACTCGCGTGCGACGGGCCCCCGTTCCGCCCGGTTCGCGGAGTGACCCGCGGTAACCGCCGGGCCGCTTCCCCGGCTACTTCTTGCCCTTGCCGGATCCCGCGCTGTCGTCACTGGAGAGGACGGCGATGAAGGCCTCCTGCGGGACCTCCACGGAACCCACCATCTTCATCCGCTTCTTGCCCTCCTTCTGCTTCTCCAGCAGCTTCCGCTTGCGGGAGATGTCACCGCCGTAGCACTTGGCGAGGACGTCCTTGCGGATGGCGCGGATGGTCTCGCGGGCGATGACCCGGGAGCCGATGGCGGCCTGCACCGGGACCTCGAAGGCCTGCCGCGGGATGAGCTCCTTGAGCTTGGCGACGAGCCGTACGCCGTACGCGTACGCCTGGTCCTTGTGGGTGATCGCGGAGAACGCGTCCACCTTGTCGCCGTGCAGCAGGATGTCGACCTTCACCAGGCTGGAGGTCTGCTCGCCGGTGGGCTCGTAGTCCAGGGAGGCGTAGCCGCGAGTCTTGGACTTCAGCTGGTCGAAGAAGTCGAAGACGATCTCGGCGAGCGGGAGGGTGTAGCGGATCTCCACCCGGTCCTCGGAGAGGTAGTCCATGCCGAGCAGGACGCCGCGCCGGGTCTGGCACAGCTCCATGATCGAGCCGATGAACTCGCTGGGCGCCAGGATGGTGGCGCGCACCACCGGCTCGTACACCTCGCCGATCTTCCCCTCGGGGAACTCGCTCGGGTTGGTGACGATGTGCTCGCTGCCGTCCTCCATGACCACCCGGTAGACCACGTTCGGCGCGGTGGCGATCAGGTCGAGGCCGAACTCGCGCTCCAGGCGCTCGCGGATCACGTCCAGGTGCAGCAGGCCGAGGAAGCCGACGCGGAAACCGAAGCCGAGGGCGGCGGAGGTCTCCGGCTCGTAGACCAGGGCGGCGTCGTTGAGCTGGAGCTTGTCGAGGGCCTCGCGCAGCTCCGGGTAGTCGGAGCCGTCCAGCGGGTAGAGGCCGGAGAACACCATCGGCTTGGGGTCCTTGTAGCCGCCGAGCGCCTCCTCGGCGCCCTTGTGCTGGCTGGTGACGGTGTCACCGACCTTCGACTGGCGGACGTCCTTCACACCGGTGATGAGGTAGCCCACCTCGCCGACGCCGAGGCCGTCGGCGGGCAGCATCTCCGGGGAGTTGGTGCCGATCTCCAGCAGCTCGTGGGTCGCGCCGGTGGACATCATCCGGATCCGCTCGCGCTTGTTGAGCTGGCCGTCGATGACACGGACGTACGTCACGACACCGCGGTAGGAGTCGTAGACCGAGTCGAAGATCATCGCGCGGGCGGGGGCGTCCTTGACGCCGACCGGGGGCGGGATCTCGGCGACCACCTTGTCCAGCAGCGCCTCGACGCCGAGACCGGTCTTCGCGGAGACCTTGAGCACGTCGTCGGGGTCGCAGCCGACCAGGTTCGCCAGCTCCTCGGCGAACTTCTCCGGCTGCGCGGCCGGCAGGTCGATCTTGTTCAGTACGGGGATGATCGTGAGGTCGTTCTCCATCGCCAGGTAGAGGTTGGCGAGGGTCTGGGCCTCGATGCCCTGGGCGGCGTCGACGAGGAGGATGGTCCCCTCGCACGCGGCGAGCGACCGCGAGACCTCGTAGGTGAAGTCGACGTGCCCGGGGGTGTCGATCATGTTGAGGATGTGCGTGTTGCCCTGGTCGTGGGTGGGCGCCCACGGCAACCGCACCGCCTGGGACTTGATCGTGATGCCGCGCTCGCGCTCGATGTCCATGCGGTCGAGGTACTGAGCGCGCATCTGCCGCTGCTCGACCACACCGGTCAGCTGGAGCATCCGGTCGGCGAGCGTGGACTTGCCGTGGTCGATGTGCGCGATGATGCAGAAATTGCGGATCAGCGCGGGGTCGGTACGGCTCGGCTCGGGCACATGGCTGGGGATCGCGGGCACGCAGGGTCCTGATTCTTGAGGCGTCCGCATACGTGTGCTTGTGCGTCTGCGGTCTCGGGTCGGATCGATACGTAGCTTCCATCGTCCCACGGGTGGCGACCGGAGACGGGTTTGGGCCACTGAATGAGCCGCTGGTAGTGTGGGGGGCTGTGTCTCATGCCCTCTCAGCGCGAGGCACACCCCAAGAAATCACCGGTGCGGGTCCACTGCGATCCCGTACCAGAACCTGTAGAGGCTCATTCGTGGCGAACATCAAGTCCCAGATCAAGCGGAACAAGACCAACGAGAAGGCCCGGCTGCGCAACAAGGCCGTCAAGTCCTCTCTGAAGACCGCGATCCGCAAGGCCCGCGAGGCCGCCGCCGCGGGTGACGTCGAGAAGGCCACCGAGTACCAGCGCGCCGCCGCGCGTCAGCTCGACAAGGCCGTCTCCAAGGGCGTCATCCACAAGAACCAGGCCGCCAACAAGAAGTCGGCGCTGGCGCAGAAGGTCGCGGCCGTCAAGGGCTGAACCACCCTTTTGATCTGACCGTCGGCGGGACTCCGGGCGGGCCCTCTCTCATCCGCCCCCGGCCGGCACCCCGAGCCCGTACGCGGCCTGCGTTCGCCACGCGGGTACGGGCTCACACGTTTCGACCGAAGGCCCCGCCCTCACACCCTTCCCCGGGTGGTGGGCGGGGCCTTCGGCCTTCCCCGTTCCGTTCCGCTAAGCCCGTCCCCGCGAGCGGGCCGCGCGGGCGATCGTGACGACCGCCTTCTCCAGGGCGTACTCCGGGTCGTCCCCGCCGCCCTTCACGCCCGCGTCCGCCTCGGCGACCGCGCGCAGGGCGACGGCCACGCCGTCCGGGGTCCAGCCGCGCATCTGCTGCCGCACCCGGTCGATCTTCCACGGCGGCATGCCCAGCTCGCGGGCGAGATCGGCCGGTCTGCCGCCGCGCGCCGACGACAGCTTGCCGATCGCCCGTACGCCCTGGGCCAGCGCGCTGGTGATCAGCACCGGGGCCACTCCCGTCGACAGCGACCAGCGCAGGGCCTCCAGGGCCTCCGCCGCGCGTCCCTCGACCGCCCGGTCGGCGACCTCGAAACTCGACGCCTCGGCCCGCCCGGTGTAGTACCGCCCGACGACCACCTCGTCGATCGTGCCCTCGACGTCCGCGACCAGCTGGGTCACCGCCGAGGCCAGCTCCCGCAGGTCGCTGCCGATGGCGTCGACCAGCGCCTGGCACGCCTCCGGGGTGGCCGATCGGCCGGTGGTGCGGAACTCGCCCCGCACGAAGGCCAGCCGGTCCGCCGGCTTGGTCATCTTCGGGCACGCCACCTCCCGCGCCCCCGCCTTGCGCGCCGCGTCGAGCAGTCCCTTGCCCTTGGCACCGCCCGCGTGCAGCAGGACGAGGGTGATCTCCTCGGCGGGCGAGCCGAGGTACGCCTTCACGTCCTTGACGGTGTCGGCCGACAGGTCCTGCGCGTTGCGTACGACGACGACCTTGCGCTCCGCGAAGAGCGACGGGCTGGTCAGCTCGGCGAGGGTGCCGGGCTGGAGCTGGTCCGGTGTCAGGTCGCGTACGTCCGTGTCGGCGTCGGCGGCCCTCGCGGCGGCCACCACCTCCCGCACGGCGCGGTCGAGCAGCAGGTCCTCCTGGCCCACGGCGAGCGTCACCGGGGCGAGGGGGTCGTCGGATGCGGTCTTCCTGGCCATCGCGACAAGCATCCCACGCGCCACCGACAACGCCGCCCGGTCGGCGGCTGCCGGGCTACGGCTCCTCCCGCCAGCCGTCCCACTCCGCCACGAACCCGTCCAGCTCCGCGGGGTCCAGCCGGGCCGACTCGTCCCGCAGGACGACGAGCCACTGCGCGTCCTCCGCGTCGTCCTCACCGGCGAGCGCGTCCCGCACCAGCCGGGGCTCCTCGTCCACGCCGAACCGTTCCCCGAGGGCCTCGGCCACCTCCTCCGCGGCCTCACGGTCGGGCAGCACCAGCACATGTCGCACATCACTCACACGGGCCATTGTCCGGCACCGGGTCAGCCGCCCGTCCCGGTGCCGGGGTCAACCGCCCGTCCCAGTGCCGGGTCAGCCGCCCGTCCCAGTGCCGGGTCAGCCATCCGTCCCAGTGCCGGGTCAGCCATCCGT
>NZ_JBEZBE010000023.1:14445-88944 GCF_040646935.1 Streptomyces sp. NPDC044984 | reverse complement strand
GTCCCGGTGCCGGGGTCAGCCATCCGTCCCGGTGCCGGGGTCAGCCGCCCGTCCCGGTGCCGGGGTCAGCCATCCGTCCCGGTGCCGGGGTCAGCCGCCCGTCCCGGTGCCGGGGTCAGCCATCCGTCCCGGTGCCGGGGTCAGCCATCCGTTCTGGTGCCGCGCGCCGTCGGCACCGTGTCCAGTGCGATCCCGAACCGGTCCCGGTAGAGCGCGAGCACCTCCTCGTCCGTCCCTGCCTCGTGCTCCCGCCGCGTGCCGTCCGGCGCGGTGACCGTGAACCGCCGGCCGCTGAGCGTGATCCTGCCCCCGTCCTCGGTGATCCGCGAGCACACCGGCGACCGCGTGAAGTGGGAGAGCGGTGAGGTGCTGTGCCACCACGCCCCGACCGTGAAGTCGCCGAGCACCCTCGGCCGGACCTCCAGCCGGTACACCGGCCGCCCGTTCCGGCTCACGTCCAGGTCCGCCGCCTCCACCCGGTCGTGCCCGCCGCGCACCCCGGCCGCGTCGGCGCCCGCCTCGGCGATCCGGAACGTACCCCCGGCATCCTCCTGCTCCCCACGCTCCCCGAAGGCGAGCGGCAGGTGGAAGTGGGCCCCGAAGCCGACGTCGGCCAGCCAGTCGCCGCCGTCCACCGTCCGCACCCGCAGCGCGAGATGGTCGTACGGGATGCCGAGCCGGCCCCCGTCGCCGTACACCCGCGACGCGAGCAGCTGGACGTCGTAGCCGAGGGTGGCGAGCAACGCCCCGAAGACGCCGTTGAGTTCGTAGCAGAACCCGCCCCGCCGCGCCTCCACCACCTTGTCCAGCAGCCGCTTCCCGTCCAGCACGACCTCCTCGCCGAGATGGATGGACAGGTTCTCGAACGGCACGGTCTCCAGATGCCGCAGGTGCAGCTCGCGCAGCGCTTCCACGGTGGGCCAGGCGGGCTGTTCGACGCCCAGGCGGCGCAGATAGGCGTCGACTCCCGCGGTGTTCATCCCCTCAGTCATGCCCTCAGTGTCGCGCCACCCGCCCCTCCTCGCCCTCCGTTCCCGCCACCGGTCACCGTCGGCGGTGCGGGTACGCTCTCCGCTCCCCGAGGGGCGGAGGAGCCAACCCGTGCACGACTACCAGCGGATCGCCGACCGGATCGCCGCCGACATCCTGAGCGGCCGGCTCAGGCCCGGCCAGCGGCTGCCCCCGCAGCGGTCCTTCGCGCGTCGCCGCGGGATCGCCGCGTCGACGGCCGGCCGTGTCTACGCCGAACTCGTCCGGCGCGGACTGGTGGTGGGGGAGGTCGGCCGCGGCACGTTCGTGCGTGCCGCGCCCGTGCCGTCCGGCCGGGCGCTCGCCGAGCCCGCCACCACCGCGCCGGTCAATCTGGAGCTCAACTACCCGACGGCGCCGGACCAGGCCGCCCTCCTCGCGCCCGCCCTGGCACCGCTGCTGCGCCCGGACGTGCTGTCGGAGGCGACCCGTACCGCTCCGGCCGACGGCACGCCGGCCGCCCGCGAGGCGGCCCGCGGGCTGTTGGCGACGGCCGGGTGGCGGCCCTCCCCCGATCAGGTCCTCTTCAGCGGCAACGCCCGCCAGGCGATCGCCGGCGCGTTGGCAGCGCTGGTCCGGCCGGGCGGCCGGGTGGGGATCGACGCCCTGACCTACCCCCTGGTCAAGGAGATCGCGGCCCGGCTCGGCGTCACCCTGGTTCCGCTCGCCGGTGACGCCGACGGCATCCGCCCCGACTCCGTCGCCGCGGCCCACCGCACGGCGCCGCTCTCCGCGCTGTACCTGCAGCCGACCCTGCACAATCCGACGTCGGCGACCATGCCGGAGACCCGCCGTCGCCGGCTCGCCGCGGAGCTGCGCCCCTGGGGTCTGCCGGTCGTCGAGGACCGCATCTGGTCCTTCCTCTCGGACGACACCGAGCCCTTCGCGGCCTTCGCCCCCGAACTCACCTACGTGGTCGACGGGTTGTCCAAGCGGGTCGCGCCGGGTCTCACCGTCGGCTTCCTCGTCGTACCCGAGGGACGGACTGGGCGGGTGGGCGAGGCGCTGCGCTCCGGCGGCTGGACGGCGGGGCGTTTCGCGCTCGAAGCGGCCCTGCGGTGGATGACGGACGGGACCGTCGACCGGCTGACGACGGCCAAGCGCGCCGACGCCTCGCGACGCCAGCGGCTGGTCACCGAGCACCTGCGGGGTTTCACCGTCCGGGCCGACCCGCGGACGTACTACGCGTGGTGGCGCCTGCCCGCGCCGTGGCGGGCGGACACCTTCACCGCGGCCGCGGCCGCCCGCGGCATCGCGGTGACGCCCGGGCCGTCCTTCGCGGTGCCGGCCCGGTCGCCGGACCTTTCCGCGTCCGGCGCCGCCGACTGCGTCAGGCTCGGGCTGGCGTCGGCACCGCTGGAGGCGCTGGAGCGGGCCCTGCGGACGCTCGCCTCCCTCGCGCATGACACACACCACGAGTGATAGCGGACCTCCCGTCCTGAAGCCGGACACGGCGCCACATTGCACCGAGGGCAATGTTTTGATTGCACCGAGTAGTGACGTGCTCCTAGGGTCGTCCGCATGGCATCCCGTCTCGCACACCGGGCCGAGGGGAACGCCGGCGCCTCCGCGCTGCCCCTCGTCCTCGTCCACGGCCACCCCTTCGACCACACCATGTGGGCCCCGCAGATCGACACCTTCTCGCCCGGGCGCCGGGTGATCGCGCCCGACCTGCGCGGCTACGGTGTGTCGCCCGTCACCCCGGGCGTCACGGCGCTGTCCGTGTTCGCGGACGACCTCGAGGAACTGCTCGACTCCCTGGACGTGGACCGGTGTGTCCTCGGCGGACTGTCGATGGGCGGGCAGATCGTCATGGAGTACTACGCCCGGTTCCCGGAGCGCGTCCGCGGTCTGCTGCTCGCGGACACCTTCGCCGCACCCGAGACCCCGGAAGGGCACCGGGCCCGCAACGCCATGGCCGACCGGCTGCTGCGCGAGGGCATGCGGGGCTACGCCGACGAGGTGCTGTACAAGATGGTCGCGCCCCACGCGCCCCCGGCCGTCGCGGCGCACGTCCACCGCATGATGACCCGCACCGACCCGCGGGGCGCCGCCGCGGCCCTGCGCGGCCGCGCCGAACGGCCCGACTACCGCCCGCTGCTGAGCAGGGTCGCCGTGCCCGCGCTGGTCGTCGTCGGCTCCGAGGACGAGTACACCCCCGTCAGCGACGCCGAGTCGCTGCACGGCCTCCTCCCCGACTCCACCCTCGTCGTCGTCGACGGGGCGGCCCACCTGCCCAACCTGGAACGCCCCGACGCGTTCGACGCGGCCCTGGCGGACTTCCTGCGTCGCCTCGACATCACGGCCGACCGGACGAACCCGTCGGACCGGCCGGACGAAAGAAGCGCACGCCCATGACCACCGCCTCCGGTCACTACACCTGGATGCTGGGAGGTGATATCGCCGCTCTCGCGTCCGGGCAAGCCCGCTCACTGGACGGATGGGGGTACGGCCAGGCCCCGCCGGAACCCTTGCCGTCGACCTCGGCTGCGGTCCGGGACCACAGAGCCTCGCCCTGGCCGAACTGGGCTTCTCCCCGGTCCTGGCGGTCGACGCCAACAGGGCGCTCCTGGACGAACTGGCACACCACGCACGGGACGCCGTCCACCCGCTGCACGCCGACATCCGCGGAGTGCTGCCCGAGCACACCCACCCCGGCAGCCTGGGCGCGGTGGTCCGCATGGGCGACACGCTCACCCATCTGCCCCGCGCCCAGGACGTGACCGAACTGATCGCAGACGCCGCCGTTGCCCTCACCGAGGGTGGCCGGCTCGTCCTCGCCCACCGTGACCTGACCGCACCGCTCACCGGAGACGCCCGCTTCCTGCCCGTACGCGCCACCCGGGACCGGATCATGACCTGCTTCCTGGAGTACGGCGACGAAACCGTCACGGTCCACGACTTCGTCCACACCCGCACCGGTGACACCTGGCGGTTGCGCACCGGCAGCTACCCGAAGCTGCGCCTCGGTTCCGCCTGGGTCGCCGCGCAGTGCCGGGCCGCGGGGCTGCGCGTCACGCACGACGCTCCGGGGCCGCGTGGGCTCCACGTGATCAGCGCGGTCAAGGACGCCGGGACGGACGCCTGACAGCGTCGAACCGGCCCGTGACGGCCGGGCCCGTCCTGGTGGGTGACGAGTGGGGAAGCCAGGGCGGGAGACATCAGTGGCGCGCCACCCGCAGCTCCCCGCTCCCGTTCTCGCCGACGGCCACCGCCAGTGCCCCGTCCCGGTCCGTCCGCAGTACCGTCGCTCCCCCGGCGCGCAGGGCGGCGACCGTGTTCGGGGCGGGATGCCCGTACGTGTTGTCCTCCCCCGTGCTGATCAGCGCCAGGCGTGGGGCCGCCCGGCGTATGAGGTCCGGGTCTTGATACGCCGAGCCGTGGTGGGCGACCTTGAGGACGTCCACGCCGGCCAGTCGTCCGGCCGCGGGTGACCTCGCCAGGGCGCGCTGGGCCGGGGGTTCCAGGTCCCCGAGGAGCAGCAGGCGCAGACCGGCCGTGCGGACCAGCATGGCGACGCTGGCGTCGTTCGGGCCTTCCGGCACGGAGTGGGCACTGGGCGGTGGCCACACCACCTCCCAGGACAGCTCTCCCGCGCGCCGCGCCTCACCGGCCGCGGCGTACGTCACCGGGATGTTCCGGGCCGCGGCGAGTCTTCGGACGAACGCGGCCTGGTCGGCGGGTTCCTCGAAGGACGTCGTCCCGATGGCGCCCACCTCGCGTCCGCGCAGTACGCCCGGCAGGCCCGCCACGTGGTCGGCGTGGAAGTGGGTCAGGACGACGAGCGGAACCCTGGTGACGCCGAGGGAGCGCAGGCAGTGGTCGGCGAGGGCCGGGTCGGGGCCGGCGTCCACGACCACGCCGGTGCTCTCGCCCGCCGCCAGTACCAGCGCGTCGCCCTGGCCGACGTCGCACATCACCAGCCGCCAGCCCGGCGGGGGCCAGCCCGTGATCGCCCGGGTGAGGGGTCTTGGCTGGAGCACCACGAGCACCAGCAGGAGTGCGCAGGCGGCGCACCACCAGGGGTGCCGCAGCAGCCGCCGCCCCACGAGCAGTGCCGCCAGGGTGAGGGCGCCGAGCGTCGCCGCGCCGGTCCAGCTGCCGGGCCAGTCCACTCCCGCGCCGGGCAGCGCGGCGCCCGTTCTGGCGACCTGCGCGATCCACTCCGCGGGCCAGCTCGCGCACCAGGCCAGTGCCTTCGCCGCCGGCATCGCCACCGGTGCCGTGGCCAGGGCCAGGAAGCCCAGTACCGTGGCCGGCGCGAGCGCGGACTCCGCGAGCAGATTGCACGGGATCGCCACCAGGCTCACCCGTGCCGCCAGCACGGCGACCACCGGCGCGCACACCGCCTGCGCGGCACCCGCGGCGGCCAGCGCCTCCGCGAGGCGGGGCGGCACACCGCGCCGCCGCAGTCCCGCGCTCCAGCGCGGTGCGAGCGTGAGGAGCGCGCCGGTGGCCAGTACGGAGAGCAGGAAGCCGGGACTGCGGGCCAGCCAGGGGTCGTAGAGCACCAGGAGCAGGACCGCCGTCGCCAGCGCCGGGATCAGTGATCTGCGGCGGCCGGTGGCGAGCGCGAGCAGGGCGACGGAACCGCAGGCGGCGGCCCGCAGCACGCTGGGATCGGGCCGGCACACGACGACGAAGGCGAGGGAGAGCGTCGCGCCGAGGAGTGCGGTGGTCCGCAGGGGGATGCCGAGACGGGGTGCGAGTCCGCGTCGCTCGGCCCGCTGCGCCAGGCCGGGCGGGCCGAGGAGCAGGGCGAGGAGGATGGTGAAGTTGGCACCGGAGACGGCGAGCGTGTGGGTGAGGTCGGTCTCCCTGAACGCCTCGTCCAGTTCGGGGGTGATCCTCGCGGTGTCGCCCACGACCAGGCCGGGCAGCAGCGCCCGCGCGTCCGCCGGCAGGCCGTCGGTCGCCTCCCGCAGTCCGGCCCGCAGCCGTCCCGCCAGCCGCTGCGGACCCGACGGCCCGCCCACGGTCTCCGGGCCGTCCCGGCCCTTCACCCGCAGCACGGCGGCGAACCGGTCGCCGCCCGCCCTCGCCGGGGCGAGCCGCGCCTCGACGCGGAGGCGGGTGGAGGGCAGGAGGGCCAGCCAGGGGGAATCCCCGGCGTGACCGGGCGCGGTGCGGCCGGTCCGGCGCGGGTCGACGATCAGCAGGACGGGCGTGCGGGTCGTCTCCGCCGTACCGTCGGCGCGCTCCACCCGTCGTACGTCGGCCTCGATCAGTACGGAGGTGGGGGCCATGTGGTCGCCGCTGACCCTGGGCCGGGTGAGCCGGGGGTCGGAGGTGATCTCGACCTCGGCGGTCACCGGGGCGTACTCGCGCGCCAGTGCGGGCACGGGGCCCCTTCGCAGGTCCGCGCCGTGCAGTCCCGCCGATCCGGCGGCCGCCGCGACGCAGAGCAGGACGGCGGCGGTGGCGTGGGCGGTGGCCCGTCCCCGCCCGGTCAGGCGACTGCGCGCCATGAGGAGGGCGCCGGCCGTCAGCAGGGAGGCGATCACCGCGCCCGCCGCCCGGCTGGGCGGGGCGTGCAGCAGCACGGCGGCCGTGGCCCAGGCGGCCAGGGCGGGCGGGACCAGTCGCAGGTCCGTCGGACCCTCCTGCCTCGGGTGCGCGGCTCCGAGCCGCTTGCCGGAGGCGGCGTGGACGTGCCGCCGGGCGGTGGGCCGCGGGGGCGGTGGTGCCGCCGTGTCCGTCGTCTCCGTCGTCTCCGTCCTCATGGCCGTACGAGGTTCCGCAGCTCCGCGAAACGGCGGTCGCCGATGCCGTTCACCTCGCGGAGTTCCTCCACCGAGCGGAAACCGCCGTTCCGGGTGCGGTAGTCGACGATGTGCTGGGCGAGCACGGGGCCGACTCCGGGCAGGGTGTCGAGCTGGTCCGGGGTGGCGGTGTTGAGGGACACCGGTACGGTGGGGCCGGCTCCCGCCGCCGTACCCGCCGTACCCGCCGTACCCGCCGTACCCGCCGTACCCGCCGTACCCGCCGTACCGGGAGGGCCGCCGGGGGCCGCTCCGGCCGGTGCCGGGTCCCCTACGACCACCTGTTCGCCGTCGACGAGGAAACGGGCGCGGTTCAGGGTGTCGGTCCTGGTGCCGGGCCGTACTCCGCCGGCTGCCCGCAGCGCGTCCTCGACGCGTGAACCGGCGGGCAGGCGGTGGATTCCCGGGTCGCGCACCTTGCCGCTGACGTCGACCACGATCTCGGGCCCCGCCGGGCCCGAACCGCCGGGCTTCACCGCGGCGTCCGGCGCGGCCTCCCCCTTCAGCGCGCCCTTGACGTGCTCCCCGTGGGGAACCGCCGCCGCCCGCACCACCTCCGGTGCCCGTACCGGCTGGGTCCGCCCGGTCCAGAAGTGCTGTACGGCGAACCCCACGGCGACCACGAGCAGCACCGACAGCGCGACCACGCTCCGCCGCTCCATCCCGCACCGCGCCTGCACCCACAACGGCAGACGCTCCCGCAGCGCGAGCCCGGCCCTCTCCCGCAGCCGCCCCCGCTCGGACCCTCCACCGGGCTCCTCCGGGCCCGCGACCTCACCCTCTTCGTCCACCTCGACCGCACCACCACCGGACCCCGCCGCGCGAGGGTCCGCAGCCGCCGCCCGCCCTCGCGCGGCCGACCGATCCACAACCGTCGGCCGATCCACAACCGTCGGCCGATCCACAGCCGCCGGCCGATCCACAACCGTCGGCCGGTTCACAACCGTCGGCCGGTTCACGGCCGCCGAAGAGCCGGCCCGCCTGATGCGGCGGGTGCCGGTCAGGGCCCAGGCCGGTGGTCGCCTGGTGTGCGCGGAGTCGTCGCCGTCGAACAGTGACTCCGCCCGGCGGCGGAGTTCCTCCGCCGCCGCTCGGTGGTCCCGGCGCGTGGCCCGGCCGCGGGATCCGGTCGGCCGGCGGTGGCGGGCGCGGCCGTCGGAGGCGGGCGGGCGGCCCGGGCCGCTGGTCGCCGTCGCTGTGTGTGAACGTGATCGAAGTGCCATGCCAGGAGGATCCGGCACATCACCCCACCCGCGATGATCTTGCTCGTTTTCCGGGGATTACCGCCCGGTTGTGGACAACCCCGTCACCCGTACGAGCGCACCGGCCTCACCGGGCCGAGACCACGACCCCCAGCAGTCCGGGTCCCGTGTGCGCCCCGATCACCGCGCCCACCTCGCTGACGTGCAGGTCGGCCAGGCCCGGCAGCCGGGTCCGCAGCCGGTCGGCGAGGGCCGACGCGCGCTCCTGCGCGGCGAGGTGGTGGACGGCGACGTCGACCTCCGCCCCGCCCGCCCGCTCGGCCGCGATCTCCTCCAGGCGGGCGATCGCCTTCGACGCCGTGCGCACCTTCTCCAGCGGTTCGATCCGGCCGCCCGCCAGTTGCAGCAGCGGCTTGACCGCGAGGGCCGAGCCCAGCAGGGCCTGCGCGGCGCCGATCCGGCCACCCCGGCGCAGATAGTCGAGGGTGTCGACGTAGAAGTAGGCGGACGTGTCCGCCGCCCGCTTCTCCGCGGCCGTGACCGCCTCGTCCACCGTGCCGCCCGCCTCCGCGGTCTCCGCCGCCGTCAGCGCGCAGAACCCGAGCGCCATCGCGATCATTCCGGTGTCCACCACCCGCACCGGCACGGGCGCCTCGCGGGCGGCGACGACCGCCGCGTCGTAGGTGCCGGAGAGCTCGGCGGAGAGGTGGAGGGAGACGATGCCGGTGGCGCCGGACTCGGCGACCCTGCGGTAGGTCTCGGCGAACACCACGGGGCCGGGCCGTGAGGTCGTGACCGGGCGCCGCTTCTGCAAGGCCTGGGCGAGGGAGCGGGTGGAGATCTCGGTGCCCTCTTCGAGCGCGCGGTCGCCGAGGACCACGGTCAGGGGTACCGCCGTGATGCGGTGCCGCTCCATCGTCCGGGTCGGCAGGTAGGCCGTTGAATCGGTGACGATCGCGACATGGCGGGACATGAGCTGGAGGTTACCTGCCGTAGTGCCCGTACGGCAGCCCGGCCTCGCGGGGCGGGTTCGACGGTGGCCGGATCAGGGGGTGCTCAGATGGTGCTCACGTGGTGCTCTCGGGGCGGGGCTTCTTCTGCCAGGGGTAGGTGGGACGCGGTGCCGGCGGGGTGATGGCGGGCCGCTGCTTCTGTTCCTTCGCCCGGGCGGCGTCGGCGTCGGCGGTGGGGGCCTCGGGCCAGGGCGGGGGCGCCGGGTGCTGCTCCGTGGTGGTCCAGTGGCGCAGCGCCCCGGCCTCCATGTCGATCTGCTCGCTCAGCGAGTCCAGGTCGTCGGAGGCGAAACGGCCGGCGCGGTCGCGGGCCGCCCAGCGCAGGGAGTCCGCGGAACTCGTGATGCGCTCGGTGCGCTCGCGCAGCTCGGGCAGCCGGGCGGCGAGGGTGGTGCGGTCCGGTTCGGACTCCAGGCGCCTGAGTTCGCCGTCCAGTTCGTGGCCGTGCGCGCTGAGCCGCTGGAAGAGGCCGAGGGACTCCTTGAGGGACTCGTCCTCGGCGACGGCGGCCTCCAGCGCGTCCTGGGTGGCCCGCATGGAGGTGCGCAGCCCCAGCCGGAGCTGGGCGATCTCGCCGGCCGGGCCGGGTTGTGCGAAGGCCTTGGCCCGCAGGGTGTGGTCCTCGACCGTGCGGCGGGCCTGGGTGATGTGGCGGTCCGCGCTGCGCTTGGCGGCGCCGACGACCTTCACCGTGGCGTAGGCGCCGAGCACGACGAAGAGCACGACGAGCAGGGCCACCACTGCGAACACCGCTTCCACGAAGCTCCTCCTCCGGACCCCTCTGGCCTGTCCCGGCGCACTTCGCGCCGCTCTTCAACGGTAAACGCAGCGGGCAGGCCCGGAGTTCCTGAAGAACCCCGAACCTGCCCGTAGGGGACCACCCGGATCACCGGGTGCCCCGAAGTCCGTCCGGCGAATCATGCCGGACGGGCCCTGCCGCTCACCTCACGCCGGGACGATGTTCACCAGCTTCGGCGCCCGGACGATCACCTTGCGGATCCCGGCGCCGTCCAGCGCCGCGACGACCCGCTCGTCGGCCAGCGCGACCTTCTCCAGCTCGTCCTCGGCGATGCCCGGGGACACCTCCAGCCGCGCCTTGACCTTGCCCTTGATCTGCACGACACAGGTGACGGTCTCGTCGACCACGTACGCCGGGTCGGCCACCGGGAAGTCCCGGTGCACGACCGAGTCCGTGTGCCCCAGCTTGCGCCACAGCTCCTCGGCGATGTGCGGGGCCAGCGGAGCGACCAGCAGCACCAGGGGCTCCGCGACGGAGCGCGGCAGCGCGCCGCCCCGCTTGGTCAGGTGGTTGTTCAGCTCGGTGACCTTGGCGATGGCGGTGTTGAAGCGCATGCCCTCCAGGTCGCCGCGCACGCCGTCGATCGCCTTGTGCAGGGCGCGCAGGGTGTCCTCGTCGACGTCACCGTCATCGACGACGGTCACCTCGCCGCTCGCCTCGTCGACGATGTTGCGCCACAGCCGCTGCAGCAGCCGGAACTGACCGACCACCGCGCGGGTGTCCCACGGCCGGGACACGTCCAGCGGACCCATGGCCATCTCGTACAGGCGCAGCGTGTCGGCCCCGTACTCGGCGCAGATCTCGTCCGGGGTGACCGCGTTCTTCAGGGACTTGCCCATCTTGCCCAGCAGCCGGGAGACCTTCTCGCCCTGGTACCAGTAGCCGCCGTCGCGCTCCTCCACCTCGGCGGCCGGTACGGCGATGCCCCGGCTGTCGCGGTAGACGTAGGCCTGGATCATGCCCTGGTTGAACAGCTTGTGGAACGGCTCCGCCGACGACACGTGCCCCAGGTCGTACAGCACCTTGGACCAGAAGCGGGCGTACAGCAGGTGCAGCACGGCGTGTTCGGCGCCACCGACGTACAGGTCGACGCCGCCGTGCGGCATGCCCTCGCGCGGGCCCATCCAGTACTGCTCGACGGCCGGGTCGACCAGCTTCTCGCTGTTGTGCGGGTCCAGGTAGCGCAGCTCGTACCAGCAGGAACCGGCCCAGTTGGGCATGGTGTTGGTCTCGCGGCGGTACCGGCGCGGACCGCGGCCGTCGCCCAGGTCCAGGGTGACGTTCACCCAGTCCTCGTTGCGCGACAGCGGCGTCTCGGGCTGGGTGTCGGCGTCGTCCGGGTCGAAGGTGCGCGGGCTGTAGTCCTCGACCTCGGGCAGTTCCAGCGGCAGCATCGACTCGGGCAGCGCGTGGGCGACGCCGTCCTCGTCGTAGACGATCGGGAAGGGCTCGCCCCAGTAGCGCTGCCGGCTGAACAGCCAGTCGCGCAGGCGGAAGTTGACGGTGCCCTCGCCGTGGCCCGTGCGCTCCAGCCACTCGATGATGCGCGTCTTGGCCTCGGCGACGCCCAGGCCGTCCAGGGAGACCTGCTCGTTCGAGGAGGCGATGATCTTCGCGTCGTACGACGCGAAGGCGTTCTCCCACGTGGAGGTGTCCGTGCCGCGGCCGTCGGTCGGCTCGACGATGCAGCGGATCGGCAGCTCGAAGGCGCGCGCGAACTCGAAGTCGCGCTGGTCGCCCGCCGGGACGGCCATGATCGCACCGGTGCCGTAGCCCATCAGGACGTAGTCGGCGATGAAGACGGGGACCTGCTCGCCGTTGACCGGGTTGGTGGCGTACGCGCCGATGAAGACGCCGGTCTTGTCCTTGGCCTCGGCCTGCCGCTCGACGTCGGACTTGGCGGCGGCCTGCGCGCGGTAGGCGGCGACGGCCTCCGCGGGCGTGGCGTGCCCGCCGGTCCACACCTCGTGGGTGCCCTCGGGCCACTCCTGCGGGGTGAACTTCTCGACCAGCGGGTGCTCGGGCGCCAGCACCATGTAGGTGGCGCCGAACAGGGTGTCGGGGCGGGTGGTGAAGACGGTGATGCTCTCGCCGTCGATCGGGAAGCCGACGCGGGCGCCCTCGGAGCGGCCGATCCAGTTCCGCTGCTGCAGCTTGATGGCCTCGGGCCAGTCCAGCGCGTCCAGGTCGTCCAGCAGCCGGTCGGCGTAGGCCGTGATGCGCATGTTCCACTGGCGCAGCTTGGCCTTGAAGACGGGGAAGTTGCCGCGCTCGGAGCGGCCCTCGGCGGTGACCTCCTCGTTGGCCAGCACGGTGCCCAGGCCCGGGCACCAGTTGACCGGCGCGTCGGAGGCGTAGGCCAGGCGGTACCCGCCCAGGACGTCGGCGCGCTCGGCCTCGGTCATCTCGCTCCAGGAGCGGTCGCCGGGGACGGCGCGCTCACCGGACTCGAACTTCTCGACCAGCTCGGAGATCGGGCGGGCCCGCTTCGCCTCGTCGTCGTACCAGGAGTTGAAGATCTGCAGGAAGATCCACTGGGTCCACTTGTAGTACTCCGGGTCGATCGTGGCGAACGACCGGCGCTTGTCGTGGCCCAGGCCCAGCCGGCGCAGCTGGGACTTCATGTTCTCCATGTTGGCCTCGGTCGACACGCGCGGGTGCGTGCCGGTCTGCACCGCGTACTGCTCGGCGGGCAGGCCGAAGGCGTCGAAGCCCAGGGTGTGCAGGACGTTGTGCCCGGTCATGCGCTGGAAGCGGGCGAAGACGTCGGTGGCGATGTAGCCCAGGGGGTGTCCGACGTGCAGTCCCGCACCGGAGGGGTACGGGAACATGTCCATGATGAACTTCTTGGGCCTGGCGGCCGTCTCCGGATCCCCCGACAGGTCGCCGCTCGGGTTCGGGGCGGCGTAGGTGCCCTCGGCGTCCCAGAAGTCCTGCCAGCGTGCCTCGATCTCGGCCGCCAGGGCGGCCGTGTAGCGGTGCGGCGCGGCCTCCGCGGCTGCGGTGGCAGCGGGGTTCGTCTCGCTCATGATCCTCAATGCTCCATCGATCGTCTCTGCCTGCTGCTGCGACTTCCTGGAAATGAAAAATCCCCTCGCACAGGAGGGGACGCCGCGCCGATTCCGGCCTGCCGGTGACCGGCGGTCGGGACTGATCAGCGCGGCTCGCTAAGCAGAAGGCGTACGGCACGCATGGCGCCAGGGTACCGCAGCCACCGATCCGGTCGCGACGCGCTTCCACGCCGCATTGACCCAAGGTCAAGGATTACTTCGCGTAACGACCGCTAAGGGGCATCGCAACGGCCTCATTGTCTTTTGATAACAGCGCAATAACTCAAACCCCGTACTCATCGGTATGACGAGCCTTAGAGTTCGGCAGCGGGACCGCTTTACCGAACCTTCGGAGTTGCCCCCATGAACCCTCGTCCAGACAGCAGCCCACCACCCCCCGCTCGGGGCCGGTCGGCTGCGGCTCCGTCGTACCCGCTCCGCGCCGTGACGCCGGGAGGCAGGTCGTGAGGCCGGACGACAGCACGGCGGACGACTGGTTCGCCGAGTTCCTCAACTTCGGTGTGGGCGTCCTGTCGCTCGTCTGCCTCAGCTGCTCGGTGATCTGGGGGCTCGTCGCCCAGGACCGGATCCTGCTGGGTCCCCGCCAGCGGATCCTGGCGCAGGCGGTGCACCGGACCACCGCGGTCGCCTCGATCGTCTTCCTGCTGGTGCACATAGGCATCAAGCTGGCCCTGGACCACACCACGTGGATCGCCGCGGTCGTCCCCTTCGGCCTGGCCCTCACGGACGACGAGGCCGTCGCCGGCCGGTCCTTCCTCATCGGGCTCGGCACCCTCGCCGGCCTGCTGATGGTCTTCGTGGGCATCACCGGTGTGCTGCGCAACCGCTTCGCCTCCCCGGCACCGGTCGCGGCCCGCTGGCGGGCGATGCACATGCTGGCCTATCCGGCCTGGTGCGCCGCGCTGGTGCACGGCCTCTACGCGGGTCGAGCGGCGAAGCCGGTCTTCCTGATCCTCTACGGGCTGTCCCTGGTCGGCGTCATGGCGGCCCTCGCCGTGCGCGCCTCCCCGCCCCGCGTCAAGCGCAGAATCGCCGACCGGGTCACCGCGCTGCTCGACGCCGCCACCGACCGGCAGCGGGGCCGCGGGGAACGGCTGGAGGAGAGCAGGTCCCGGGCGGCCGGGTCCCCCCTGCCGGGATACGGCGGCGGGCGCGACTCCGCGCGGGGCGACGGGAACCCGCGCGGGGACGGCGACCGGCGGGGCGGGCGCCCGCGCGACGGGCGCCCGCTGTACGAGACCGCCGAACGCACCCCCGCCCCGGAACCGGCGAACGGCTTCGCGGCCGCCTACCGCGCGGTGTCGGCGCCCGGCCGGCCACCGGCCGGGCAGACGCCCCTCACCGACGCGACCGCCCGCATGGAGCTGCCGCCGGACATGCGGCCCACGGAGGCCGTCCCGCGCGTGGACGGCCCCTCCAGCACCTCGGGCAACTGGCCGATCCCGTCCCCGCCGCCGGTCGGCGAGGCCCCGCCGTCGGCGTACGACCCGCTCCAGGACACCGGATACAACATCCCGGCCTATGACAATTCGGCCGCCTCCGGCTTCGGTTCGAGTGATGTGTACGACACCGGTGAGACGAACGGCCTCCACGCCACGTACAACCCGAGTGACACGTACAACAGCGGTCCCGCCAATGCACCATTCCCCGGTGCGTCGTCCTCGTCGTCCTACGACTTCGACGCACCGGGTTCGGGCGAACCTTGGAACACTCCGTCCGGAGGCTATAAGTGAACGAGGCCCTGCCCGACGTACCCGAAGTCCGCGTGGTCGGGCTTCCCCAGCTCACGTCGGGCTTCGACCTTGTCGACCGGCTCGACCTGCCCATGCACCTCAAGGTGCACGGGCCGCTCGAACCCCTGGGCGGTGAGCAGCTCGCGCAGCTCGCCGAACGCATCAACCTCAGGGGCCGCGGCGGCGCGGGGTTCCCCTTCCACAAGAAGCTGCGCTCGGTCGCCGAGTCGGCGATCAAGCGCGGCGTGCGGCCGGTCGTCGTCGTCAACGGCAGCGAGGACGAGCCGGCCTGCCGCAAGGACACGGTCCTGATCAACCGTGCCCCGCACCTCATCCTGGACGGCGCGCTGCTGTGCGCCGAGGCCATGGGTGCCCGCACGCTCGTGGTGGGGGTCACCCGGGAGTCCACCCAGCGCTCCATGGAGGCCGCGCTCGCCGAACGCGGCCTGAACAACGGGCGCCGCTCCGCGCTGCGCGCCCGCGTGCAGCGCAACCCGGTCCGCATGGTCACGGGCGCGGCGGCCTCCCTGATCCGCTCCATCGACGGCGGCCCGGCCATCCCGCCGGGCCGCAAGGTCAGCGCCTCGAAGAACGGCGTCGGCGGCGCGCCCACGCTGCTGTCGAACGCCGAGACGTTCGCCCAGCTCGCCATCGCCGCCCGCATCGGCCCGGAGCGCTACGGCAACACCGGCCTGTACGACGAGCCGGGCACCGTGATGCTCACGGTGTCCGGGGCGGTGGCCCGCCCCATGGTGATCGAGGTGCCGACGGGTGTACCGCTGCGCTACGTCCTGCAGCTCGCCGGCGCCCCGCCGATGCCGCAGGGGGTGCTGACGGGCGGCTACCACGGCAAGTGGATCGACGCGGCGACCGTCGACGAGGCGATCGTCTCCCGCAACTCCCTGGACGCGGTGGGCGGTTCGCTGGGCGCGGGCGCGATCCTGCCGATCAGTCAGGACACCTGCCCGCTGGGCGAGTCGCTGCGGGTCGCCCAGTGGCTGGCGGAGGAGAGCGCCGGCCAGTGCGGGCCCTGCTACCTGGGGCTGCCGGCCGCCGCGCGCGGCCTCGAGGACATCCTGGGCGGCGGCGGTCCCGCCGCCCTGGAGGCGGTCAAGCAGGTCGCCAGGAACGTGAAGCGGCGCGGGGCGTGCTCGCACCCGGACGGCTCCGCGATGTTCCTGGAGTCGACCCTCAAGGCGTTCACCGACGACCTCGCCGCCCATGTCCTCGGCAACGGCTGCGGACGGCCCGTGGCGGGTGTCCTGCCGCTCTTCGAGGGGGGCAGGGCCCCTACGGGCATCCCGGGCGGCGGCGGGGAGGAGAACGGGCCGAGCCGCCAGAAGATCTACGTCGACTGGACGCTGTGCCGGGGCCACGGCCTGTGCGCGGACATCCTCCCGGAGGTCTTCCAGCTCGGCGCGGACGGCTTCCCGACGGTGGCTCAGGCCCAGGTGCCGCGTTTCGCGGAGGCGAAGGCGCTGCGGGCGGTGCGCCGCTGCCCGGCGCTGGCCCTGCGCATCGAGGACGAGTCGCCCCAGGCGAAGGCGCCGTCGCGCAATCTGCCGGTGCTCTCGCAGGGGCGCGGCCGGCGCGCCCTGGGACGCTGACACGGGTCCCGGGCCGCTGCCGCGGTCCGGGACAACGGTAGAGGGCGGGCCATCCGTTCGGATGGCCCGCCCTCTACTTCTGTGGAGCTAAGGAGAATTGAACTCCTGACCTCCTGCATGCCATGCAGGCGCTCTACCAACTGAGCTATAGCCCCTTGTTCTGGTCCGCCCGGTTTCCCCGGCGGCGATGCCAACTTTACACGGTCGACCCCGGCCAACACCAAATCGGTTTCACTTCACTCGCTTATGTCCGGAATTGCCCCTATCGAGGGCTACGCGGTCACGAACGAATAGAAGCGCTTGAGCGTGCAGTGCTCCTCCAGCAGCCGGCCGTAGATCGGCTCCCCCTCGAGTTCGCGGTACGTCTCGATGGGGTCGCCTTTTATGATCAGTGCCCGCGCGCATTCCTCGCACCAGTACTGGTAGTCGGGATTGAGCGGCTCCATGTCCCGGACGATCGGCGTCCCGCTGCCGCACCAGTCGCACTTCCGCCTGTGTGCACCCATCGATCAGCTCCAGCTGTGGCCGCAGGCCGTGCACACGTAGGAGACCCCACCGTTGTCGCCGAGCACCTGGGCGACGTGCGCGGAGCCGCAGGAGGGGCAGCCGAGGCGGGTCGAGGTCCGTCGCGTCGACACCGCTCCGAGGAGGTGGTCGACCTCCTCGAGGATGCTCGCAGGCATCACAACTCCCTCCCGTCGGGCCGCGCCCCCTTCCGGCCGTTTGATTCTGCCACGGCCGGGCCGACACGGTCAGCGACGCCGTGGTACCGGTCGGGACACGGCTCGACGCCTCGCAGAGGTGTACGCGCGCCAGGACCGTTCTGCTCACCGGCGGACAACGAAAGATCCCGCCTCCCTGGAGGAGGCGGGATCTTCGTCATGTGGAGCTAAGGAGAATTGAACTCCTGACCTCCTGCATGCCATGCAGGCGCTCTACCAACTGAGCTATAGCCCCTGGTTGCCACACAAGGCGGCTTCCCGGTGTTCCGTCCCGCTCGGCGGGGCGAACAAGAAGAACTCTAGCCTGTGACCTGCCGGAAAGTGAAATCCGGGTCCCGGGGCGCCCCGGGGCCGGATCGAAGCACTCTCAGTCGTCGTCGCCGAGCACCGGTTCCGGCAGGGTGCCGGCGTTGTGCTCGAGCAGCCGCCAGCCCCGGACGCCCTCGCCGAGGACGGACCAGCAGCAGTTGGTGAGACCGCCCAGGCTCTCCCAGTTGTGCGGGGCCAGTCCGAGCAGCCGGCCGATGGTGGTGCGGATGGTCCCGCCGTGGCTGACCACGACGAGCGTGCCGTCCTCCGGGAGCTTCTCGACGTGCCGCAGCACCACGGGGGCGGCACGGTCGGCGACCTCGGTCTCCAGTTCGCCACCGCCCCGGCGGACCGGCTCGCCGCGCTTCCACGCGGTGTACTCGTCGCCGTACCTGGCGATGATCTCGTCGTGCGTCAGGCCCTGCCAGACGCCCGCGTAGGTCTCCCGCAGGGCCTCGTCGTGGGTGACGTCCAGGCCGGTGAGCGCGGCGAGCTCGGCGGCGGTGGCCGCGGCCCGCTTCAGGTCCGAGGCGACGATCGCGTCGGGCTTCAGCCCCGCGAGCAGGCGGGCGGACCGGCGGGCCTGGGCGACGCCGGTCTCGGTGAGGTCCACGTCCGTGGAGCCCTGGAAGCGGCGCTCCACGTTCCAGGACGTCTGGCCGTGCCGCCACAGGATGACGCGGCGGCCCCGGCGCGCGGACCCGCTCACCTCACCGGTGGCGCTCACCACTCACCACCCGGCTGCGCGGCCTCCTCGGCCTCCTGGAGCTTCGCGTGCTCGGCGGCCTTGCCGCGGGTGGCCTTGGCGTCCTCGGGCAGCTCCAGCTCGGGGCAGTCCTTCCACAGCCGCTCCAGGGCGTAGAAGACGCGCTCCTCGCTGTGCTGGACGTGGACGACGATGTCGACGTAGTCGAGCAGCACCCAGCGGGCCTCGCGGTCGCCCTCGCGGCGGACCGGCTTGGCGCCGAGCTCCTTGCTGAGCCGCTCCTCGATCTCGTCGACGATCGATTTGACCTGGCGGTCGTTGGGCGCGGAGGCCAGCAGGAAGGCGTCGGTGATGGACAGCACGTCACTGACGTCGTAGGCGACGATGTCGTGCGCGAGCTTGTCGGCGGCCGCCTGGGCGGCGGCGGTGACGAGCTCGAGGGAACGGTCGGTTGCGGTCACTGCGAGGCTTTCGGTCGGTGGACACTTGCTCTCCAGGGTCTCACGGACCGCCGGGCGCACCCCACGTCATTACGGAGGGTGCGCCCGCAGTGCGCTAGGAGCCGGGCTCGTAGTCCTGGCCGAGGACGACCGAGACCCGGGCGTTCGCGGAGACCTCGCCCTTGGTGACGGAGCCGGCGGGCAGCCCCAGGGTCTTGGCGACCTCGGTGGCGTTCTCCTTGTCCGCGGCGTCCGCGTAGACGACCTTCGAGGTCGCCTCCGCGGCGGCGGTGCCGGCCTTCCGGAAGGTGAAGCCGCCGTTGAGGAGCACCACCCGGGCCTTCTCGGTGCGGTCCTCCACCCCGGTGGCGTTGCGCACGGAGACACTGACGGCGGCGTCCGGGTCGGGGCTCTTGGCGGTGCCGCCGAGGACGTCCTTGACCACGCTGTCGCTCGCCTGGGCGGTGAGCGTGCCGTCGTCCTGCACGGGCAGCAGCGCGCTCTTGTGGTCGCCGCCCTTGGCGCGGTCGGAGAGCCGGGCGAGGAAGGAGCCGAGGTCCTTGTCGGTGAGCGGCGGCTCGATGATCTGCCCGAGGGTCTGGATCGTGACCGTGGCGGCGTCCGGGTCGGAGGTCAGCTTGCGCAGGACGCCGTGCAGGACCTGCCCGAACCTCTCCAGCTGGGCGTTCTGGTCCTCGCCCGGGCCGCGGTGGGTGGCGTAGGCGACGGCCATCTTGCCGCTGAGGGTCTGGCCCTCCCCCTTCCTGACCAGGGGCGCCTCGCCCTTCTTCGCGGCGTCCGGGTCGGGCACGTCGGTGTCGGTGTCGACCTCGATGTTGCCGACGAGGTCGACGAGGGTGAGCAGGAACGGGGTGTCCAGCCGCCAGGTGCCCTCGATGGCGGTGCCGAGGACGGTGTCGAGGGCGGTCCTGGTGCCCTCGGAGCCGTCGTCCTCGACCGACTTGGCGAGCGTGGTGGTGGTGCCGTCGTCGGCGGTCAGGGCGAGGGAGTTGGGCAGCAGGACGGTGGTGCCCTGCTCGGTGGTGGTGTTGTCGACGAGCAGGGCGGTGGCGGTGCCGCCGTTGGTGGTGTCGTGCAGGTGTACGACGATCACGTCCCGCTTCTGCGCGCCCGCGGCCGTCGTGGTGCCCGTGCCGGAGCCGGAGTCGGACAGGCCCGGCAGCTTCCCGGCGTACCAGAGGTAGCCGACGCCACCGGCCGCGACCAGGGCGAGCACCACGACGAGGGCGACGATCCGGCTGCGGGCGCGGCGCTTGGCCTCCTCCCGGCGCTCGGTGCGGTTCTCCGTGAACTTCATCCAGTCGATGACGTCCTCGGAGTCGCCGTCGGGCTCCTCGACGAAGGCGAACTGCTCGGTGCGGTACTCCGGCGCGGGCCCGTCGAGGGCCTGCTCGTCGTCGGCCGGGCCGGGCTGCTGCGGGATGTGCGCGGTCTGCTCGGTGACGCGGGGCTGCTGCCCGGTGTGCGCGGTCTGCCCGTAGGGGTCGTACGGGGCGCCGTGGACGCCCTGGCCGCCCTGGCCGTCCTGCCGGGTGCCGTAGGGGTCGTAGGAGTCGTAGGACGGTGCCTGCGACTGCTGCGGGGCTCCGGTCCCGGTCCCGTAGGGGTCGTACGAGGGCTGCTGGTGTCCGCCCGTGCCGTACGGGTCGTAGCCGTAGCCCTGCTGCTGGTACCCGTCGTACTGCTGGTTCTGCTGGTTCTGCTGGTTCTGCTGGTCCGCGGCCTGGCGGTAGACAGGCCGGCCGTACTCGTCGTAGCCGACGAGCTCGTACGGGGCGCCCCCGTCGGCCCCGTACCCCGCGTCGTATCGGTCGTTCACCGGTGCCCCTCTCGGCTCACTCGCCGCGGTACAGCTCGCGCTTGTCGATGTAGCGCACGACTCCGTCCGGCACCAGGTACCAGACGGGTTCGCCCTTGGCGACTCTCGCACGGCAGTCCGTCGAGGAGATGGCGAGGGCGGGGACCTCGACGAGCGAGACACCGCCCTCGGGCAGGCCCGCGTCGGTCAGGTGGTGGCCGGGCCGGGTCACGCCGATGAAGTGCGCCAGGGAGAACAGTTCCTCGCTGTCGCGCCAGGTGAGGATCTGGGCGAGGGCGTCGGCGCCGGTGATGAAGAACAGGTCCGTGTCCGGGTTGAGCGCGCGCAGGTCGCGCAGGGTGTCCACGGTGTAGGTGGGGCCGCCGCGGTCGATGTCGATGCGGCTCACCGAGAACTGCGGGTTCTCGGCGGTCGCGATGACCGTCATCAGATAGCGGTCCTCGGCGGCGGAGACCGCGCGGTGGCTCTTCTGCCACGGCTGACCGGTGGGGACGAACACCACCTCGTCGAGTCCGAACTGCGCGGCGACCTCGCTGGCCGCCACCAGGTGCCCGTGGTGGATCGGGTCGAAGGTGCCGCCCATCACGCCGAGACGGCGCCTGCCCTGCCGCACCGGGCCGTTGCCGGGGCCGGTAGGCATGTCCTGCTCTCCCATGCGTGCAGACCCTACCGGCCCGGCCTGAGAACCCCGTCCGCCAGGGCGGCCGGCGGGAGGCTCAGCGGTCGCGGTTGAAGCGGGTGGTGACCCACAGCAGGAGCAGCAGGACGAACAGGGCGCCGCCGCCGGTGAGGTAGGGGTTGAGGCTCTCGTGGTTGCCGCCGTGCTCCCCGCCCTCGGCGGCAAGGGTGGCGAACTGGGCAGCGGTGCTGTGGATGCTCATCTTCGGCAGGACCTATCGCGTGTGGGCGGGGTAAAGACGTCGGCTCATCGTATGCGGGCGCCTTCGCGCCGATCACGCCGACTCCGCCGTTGCGGGCGCGGTGGCGGGTGGAAGGAACCTTCCCCGCCGCCCAGTCGTCCTTCCGGCTGTAGCCGCGTGACAGGAACCACGCGGTGAGCACACAGCCCACCACCATCACGATCGGAAGCACCCGGAGCGGAATCCCCGCACCTCCTCGGCCGCCCCGCCGTCCGTCACCGCCCGTCCGCGGTGGCTCCGACCGGGCCGGGCTCCGTCCCGGGGGAGCGGAGGGCCGCGAAGGACCACTCAGACGCACATGGGGGACACATGTCCGACGGCCACCAGCACAACGGGCACGAGAGCGTGCCGAGCAGGCAGCGCAGGCGTTTCCCCGGGATCTCCTCGCGGGCGTACGAGCATCCGGCCGACCGCTCGGCGCTGGTGGCGCTGCGGAAGCTGAGCGGCTTCGACACGGTCTTCAAGGCGCTGAGCGGCCTGCTGCCTGAGCGCAGTCTGCGGCTGCTGTTCCTGTCCGACTCGGTGCGGGTGTCGGACCGGCAGTTCGCGCATCTCAACGAGATGCTGCGGGACGCCTGCTACATCCTGGACCTGGAGAAGGTCCCGCCGATGTACGTCAACCAGGACCCGAATCCGAACGCGATGTGCATCGGCCTGGACGAGCCGATCATCGTGGTGACCACGGGTCTGGTGGAACTGCTCGACGAGGAGGAGATGCGGGCGGTCGTCGGGCACGAGGTCGGGCACGCGCTGTCCGGGCACTCGGTGTACCGGACGGTCCTGCTCTTCCTGACGTCGCTCGCGGTCCGGGTCGCCTGGATCCCGCTCGGCAACGTCGCGATCATGGCGATCGTGACGGCGCTGCGCGAGTGGTTCCGCAAGTCGGAGCTGTCCGCGGACCGCGCCGGGCTGCTGGTCGGCCAGGATCCGCGGGCCTCGATGCGCGGCCTGATGAAGATCGCGGGCGGCAACCACCTGCACGAGATGAACGTGGACGCGTTCCTGGAGCAGGCCGAGGAGTACGAGTCCGGGGGCGATCTGCGCGACTCCGTGCTGAAGATCCTCAACGTGCTGCCCCGCTCGCACCCGTTCACCACCGTGCGGGCGGCGGAGCTGAAGAAGTGGGCGGCCTCCCGCGACTACCAGCGGATCATGGACGGTCACTACCCGCGCCGCGACGAGGACAAGGACGCCTCGGTGCGGGACTCCTGGCGGGAGTCTGCGAGCAGCTACGCGGACGAGGTGCGCACCTCCAAGGACCCGCTGATGAAGCTGGTCAGCGACATAGCGGGCGGCGCCGGGGATCTGGGCGGCCGGGTCCGCCGCGGCTTCGGCGGTTTCACGTCCTCGGAGCCGAGGTCCTCCGGGTCCCCGCGGGGACCGAAGGGGCCGGGCGGGTCGGGCGCGGAGGACGGCGAACCGCCGCGCGACGGCGCGTAGGGCCGCGGGCGGACGGACGGGAACCCCGTGTCTCCCGCCCGTGGGCGTGGCGCTCCGGGAGGAGCCCGGCGGGGTCGCACGGGCACCGGCCGGGGCGGGCAGGGCACCGCCCGTGCTCACAGCTTCGGCTGTGCGCCCGGGGCCAGGAAGCCGCACAGGGCCGGGGTGCTGCCCGTGGCGTACGGGTCGGTGCCGGCGGGGGCGGTCTCCTTCGCCGTCTGTCCCGCCAGCAGCGGGCGCAGCCGGGCGGCGGAGTCCTCGGCGCAGGACAGCGGGCCGGCCTGGACGTGGGCGGTGACGAGTTCCGCCTGGTGCAGGCGCAGGTCGTCGCGGTCGAAGCGGAAGTGCAGCTCGCGCCGGACGGTGAACAGCGACGCCTCGGCGTCCCGGTCCGCGCCGGCCGGACGCAGCGCGTAGACGAACGTGTGGTCCGCGGTGACCTCGAGGGTGGAGGAGTCGGACTCGGCGGCCCGCATGGTGCCCTGGACGCGGATCCCGCGGTCGGCCAGCCGCACGTGGGCGGGGTCGAAGCGCACCAGCCATCCGGTGGGCGCGTGCCGTCCGTCGGCGGTGGGCCGGTCGAAGCTCCGGTCGAACTGGTCCAGCTGGCCGGAGTCGAGCAGCGCCCGCACGGGGCGGGTCTCACCGCCGGTGAGCACGCCCGGGTCGAGGGCGGACCGCACGATGTAGTCCTTCGCGGTGAACAGCGCGCTCACCACCTGGCCGTCGGAGAAGTGCGCGGTGCTCCGGGACGCCGGGAGCGGCACCCCCTCGGCGCCGGGCCGGAACTGCGCCGCCGGACTGTGCGCGTACAGCTGTTCGACGTCGGCGGTGCCGGGGACCTCGCCCCGCGGGGCGAGCGGGACGACGGTCATCCGCAGCGGCTCGGCGGGGTCGTCGGCGGCGGGGTTCCGGTAGGGGTGGCGCAGGCCCATGTAGACGGCGGTGCCGAAGGCCACGGCGATCAGCAGGACCAGGATCAGCGCCTGCCGGGACAGGCCGCTGCGGCTCCGCGGCGGGCGGCGGCGCACGGCGGGCGCGTGGTCGGTGATGCGCTGCTCGGCGGAGTACTCCTGGAGCCGGGCAGCGCGGACGAAGGACTCGTCGAAGACGACGGACCCGTACTCGTCCTCGCCACCTCCGGGGGCTCCCTCGGGCGTCCCCTCGGGTGGGTCCGAAGGCCCTCCCATATCTTCAGGGTAGGTCCGGGGAGGGCCCGGTAAACGCCCGGCCGACGCACAAGTTTTGACAGGTTCTCACCAAGCCTGCGGCCGGTCTCAGGGGCCGCCGCGCGGGATCACCGGGACGGTCGGCCGGGAGTAGTCGGCCGACGCGGAGGGCGCCGCGCCCCCCTGCTCCACGCCGGCGGTGGCGGGCGGCGGGGCCGGGTCCTGGCGACTGGAGGAGGCGCCCCGGTAGACGGCCGAGAAGGCGAGCGCGACCATGCCGATGCCCATCACCAGGGCGAGCACCCAGGCGACGGGACGGTGCCAGCGCACCTGTCTGCCGTACGGGCCCGGGGTGCCGTGGTCGTCCTCCAGGACGTCCTCGTCGTCGTCCGGGTCGTCGTAGCCGGAATCGCCCCGGTAACCGCCGTACCCCTCGTCGTACCGCTCGCCGCGCGTACGGGCCCGGTGGGCCTCGGCCTCGGAGGCCTCGGCTCTGGCCTGCGCGGCGGCCAGGAGGCGTTCGACGGCGGTCGGCTCGTGCACCTCGGCCGCCCGTACGAAGGCCTCGTCGAAGACCACGGAGGCGAACTCTTCGTCCGACACCCCGCGGTCGTGGTCGTCGTCGGGCTCCCAGCCGTCAGGGAACGGCGTGCCCCCCACGTCCTCCGGCACGGGTCCAGAGTAGACCTGGGGGGTCAATTTGGGCAGACCGTATGGAAATTCATCCGTCTGCCGAGACGGCCGTACCGCCGCCCGCCTCCCGTGAGCGGCTCAGCGCCGTACGTGACCGTCACCGGTGACGATGTACTTCGTGCTGGTCAGCTCGGGCAGGCCCATCGGCCCCCGGGCGTGCAGCTTCTGGGTCGAGATGCCGATCTCCGCGCCGAAGCCGAACTGGCCGCCGTCGGTGAACCGGGTGGAGGCGTTCACCGCGACCGTGGTGGAGTCCACCAGCTGGGTGAAGCGGCGGGCGGCCTGCTGCGAGGTGGTGACGATGGCCTCGGTGTGGCCGGAGGTCCACAGCCGGATGTGCTCGACGGCCCGGTCGAGGGAGTCGACGACGGCGGCGGCGATGTCGTGGGAGAGGTACTCGGTCTCCCAGTCCTCCGTGGTGGCCTCCACGACGGTGGCACGGGAGTCCTTGGCGTACGCCATCACGCGTTCGTCGGCGTGCACGGTGACCCCGGCGTCGGCGAGGGCGTCCAGGGCGCGCGGCAGGAACTCGGCGGCGATGTCCTGGTGGACCAGGAGGGTCTCGGCGGCGTTGCAGACGCCGACCCGCTGGGCCTTGGAGTTAACCAGGATCTCGACGGCCGTGTCGAGGTCGGCCTGCGCGTCGACGTAGACGTGGCAGTTGCCGGTGCCGGTCTCGATGACCGGGACGACCGACTCCTGGACGACCGTGTTGATCAGGGAGGCGCCGCCGCGCGGGATGAGCACGTCGACCAGGCCGCGGGCGCGCATCAGCTCGCGCACGCTGTCCCGGCTCTCGCCGGGCACCAGCTGGACGGCGTCGGCGGGCAGCCCGGCGCCGTGCACGGCGTCGCGCAGCACCCGCACCAGGGCGGTGTTCGACCGGTACGCGGAGGACGAGCCGCGCAGCAGGACCGCGTTGCCGGACTTCAGGCAGAGGGCGGCGGCGTCGACCGTGACGTTCGGGCGGCCCTCGTAGATGATCCCGACGACCCCGAGCGGCACCCGGACCTGGCGCAGGTCGATGCCGTTGGGCAGCGTGGAGCCGCGGACCACCTCGCCGACCGGGTCGGGCAGCGCGGCCACGTCCCGCACGTCGGCGGCGATCGCGCGCACCCGCTCGGGGGTGAGGGTGAGCCGGTCGATCATGCCCTCGCCGGTGCTGGCCTCCCGGGCCCTGGCCACGTCCTGGGCGTTGGCCTCGACGATCTCACTCGTACGGACCTCCAGCGCGTCCGCGATGGCGAGCAGCGCGTCGTCCTTGGCGGCCCGCGGCAGCGGCGCGAGGGTGGCGGCGGCGCCCTTGGCCCGGTAGGCGGCCTGACTGACCGGGGACATCGAGTCGTACGGCGAGAGCGTGGTCATGGGAAAAGGGTAGTGCGGGCGGCCCGACCGGCAGGCGGTCGTCCCACACCCCGAGACGGGGATGTTTGCGTCTAAAACGGGTGCACGCCCACCGGGGTCGCCGGGACCGGCCCGTACCCCGCCGCGACGCGCTGGTGGTAGGTGGCCCGGTCGATGACCTCCAGGCCGACGATCTCCCAGGGCGGCAGGCCGGCGGTCTGGCGGTGTTCCCCCCACAGGCGCAGCGCCACGGCGGCCGCGTCGTGCAGGTCGCGGGCCTCCTCCCAGTAGCGGATCTCCGCGTGGTCGTCGGCGTAGCGGCTGGTCAGCAGGAACGGGTGGTCGTGGGCGAGTTGCTCCAGCGCCCGCCGGACCTCCGCGACCGGGGCCGGTTCGCCGGAGACGCTGAGGGTGACGTGCCACAGGCGCGGCAGGTCCCGGGGTTCGCCGCCGCCCTGGAACCGGTCACCGGCCGCGACGCTGCTCAGGGCGCGCTCGTCGCCGGCCGTACGGGAGCCGGCACCGCGGGACGACGTCGCCCCCGGGCGCACTCGTCTCACGACGGCCTCCTTCACGCGCGGACCCACCCGGTGGTCGGGCGGATGTGTCCTCGCAACAAAGTTGAGCAGGCCGCCGGGGATCGCGGGGCGCTTTTACGGAACGTCCACCACCGAGGGCGGACGTTTTCGCCCATTACGGATGCAGGACCACCAGATCGTCCCTGTGTACGACCTCACGTTCGTACTCCGGCCCGAGATCCCGGGCGAGCTCATGGGTCGAGCGGCCGATCAGGAGGGGGATCTCCTTGGCGTCGAAGTTGACCAGTCCCCGGGCCACCGCCCGCCCCTCGCGGTCCCGCAGCTCGACCGGGTCGCCCGCGCTGAACTCGCCCTCGACGCCCGCGATCCCGGCCGGCAGCAGCGACTTGCGGCCCTGCACGACCGCGCGCACCGCGCCGTCGTCCAGGGTGATGGAGCCCTGCGGGGTGGAGGCGTGCTGGAGCCACAGCAGCCGGTCGGCGGAGCGGCGCCCCGTGGGGTGGAAGTAGGTGCCGGTGTCGCCGCCGGTGAGGGCGTCGGCGGCGTGCACCGCGCTGGTCAGCACCACCCGGATGCCGGCGGCGGCGGCGATCGAGGCGGCCTCGACCTTGGTGACCATGCCGCCGGTGCCGACGCCCGCCTTGCCGGCGCTGCCGATCTCGACGTGGGCGAGGTCCGCGGGGCCCCTGACCTCGGCGATCCGCGAGGTGCCGGGGCGGGCGGGGTCGCCGTCGTAGACACCGTCCACGTCGGACAGCAGGACCAGCAGGTCGGCGCGGACCAGGTGGGCGACGAGGGCGGCGAGCCGGTCGTTGTCGCCGAAGCGGATCTCGTCGGTGGCGACGGTGTCGTTCTCGTTGACGATCGGGAACGCGCCCATCGCCAGCAGCTCGTCGAGGGTGCGGGAGGCGTTGCGGTGGTGGGCGCGGCGGCTCATGTCGTCGCTGGTCAGCAGCACCTGGCCGACCCGGACGCCGTAGCGCGCAAAGGAGGCGGTGTAGCGGGCGACCAGCAGCCCCTGGCCGACGCTGGCGGCGGCCTGCTGCCGGGCCAGGTCCCTGGGCCGGCGGCGCAGGCCCAGCGGGGCGAGTCCGGCGGCGATGGCACCGGAGGAGACGAGGACGATCTCCCGCTCTCCCCCGCTCCGCACCTTCGCCAGCACGTCGACGAGCGCGTCCACGCGATCCGCGTCCAGCCCGCCCGCCGCGGTGGTCAGCGACGAGGAGCCGACCTTGACGACGATCCTGCGCGCCTCACCCACGGCCTGCCTCGCCCCTGCCACCTTGCCGCCCGTCCCCTCACGTCGATCGATCGCCCACCAGGCAATCTACGCGAAGCGGGGCAGCGGGCGCTCGGCGTTTCAGCCCCCGGACGGACCACCTGGAGTGACCGCGGGAACACGCTTCGCATGCGGCGAAAAGGTTGTATTGGTTGCCTATAGAAATCAAAGGAACATCGAACATAATGTGAACGTCTGTATTACCTTGAGATCTCGAAGGGCGCCCTGTGAGACGCATCCTGCTCCGGTCGGGCAAGAGCCCGTTCGACGTCGTATCCGTGGAAGAAGCCCTGCACCGGGATGTCATCGCCACCAACTCGGGCAACCTGATCTTCAGCGACGCCGCCCACAAGATCCTCACGGCACCCGACACCGAGGTCGTCTCGAACGGCGTGCAGACGAACGTCGCGGCGGCCGGACGGATCAACGACGAGTACGACGCGTTCGTGGTACCGCTGGCCAACGCCTTCCGGCCGTCGTTCGAGGGCTCGCTGGAGCGCCTGACCCGGCTGATCGACAAGCTGAAGATCCCGGTCGTGGTGCTCGGAGTCGGCGCGCAGAGCGGGATCACGTACAACACGGAGCGGCTGAAGGCCATGGAGCCGACCGTGCGCGCCTTCTGCTCGGCCGTGCTGGACCGCAGCGCGTCGATCGGTGTGCGCGGCGAGTTCACCGAGCGGTACCTCAACGAGATGGGCTTCAGGGACGTGGAGGTCATCGGCTGCCCGTCGATGTTCCTGCACGGCGACAAGCTCACCGTGGAGAAGAAGGCGGCGGCGCTGACCCGCGAGTCGCGGATCGCGGTCAACGGCTCCCACACGGCGATGCGCAGCGGTGGCCTGCACAAGATCCTCAGCCGCACCCACGCGCGCTACCCGAACCTGCGCTACATCGGCCAGAACCTCACCGACGCCAAGCAGCTGCACTGGCGGGACGTGAACTCCCCGGAAGGCCGGATCACCCTGATGCCGACCCACCCGGACCACCCGATGTACCGGGAGGACAAGGTCCGCGTGTACATCGACCCGCAGACCTGGTTCGACGACCTGCGGGACTTCGACTACTCCTTCGGCTCGCGCATCCACGGCAACATCGCCGCGCTGCTGGCGGGCACGCCCGCGACGGTACTGGCCTTCGACTCGCGCACGCTGGAGCTGTGCCGCTACTTCGAGATACCGCACCAGCAGCTCGACCGGACGGCCCCCGACACCGACCCCGCCGAGCTGTACGAGAAGGCCGACTTCAGCGCGTTGACCGGCAACCACCGCGAGCGGTTCGACCGGTTCACCGCGTTCCTCGACAAGAACGGCCTGCAGAACACCTTCACGCACGGCGACGGCGGAGCCGCGTTCGACGAGAAGCTCCGGTCCCTGTCCTTCCCCGCGGGCGTCCGCCCCTGGCTCGACGACGACCCCGCCTCGCTCACCGCGCGGCTCAGCTGGATGTACGGCCGGGTCGCCGAACTCACCGCGGACAACACCAAGTTGAAGCGTGACCTGGCGAAGGCAAAGTCCGGGGCGAAGAACACGGCCAAGGCGGCCAAGCCCGGCGCGGCCGCCGTGAAGCCCTCGGTCTACCGCCGTGCGCGACGCGTGGTGGGCCGCCCCCTGCGGCGTGCGCTGCAGCCGGGGCGCCAGGCCGCACCGAAGGGCAGCGGGACCGTATAGCACGGTCAGGTCACTCCAGGGTTCCGGACACCCGCGTGTCGTCCGGAGGTCGACGCGCGTTAACCCGGGCGCCCGTTCTGCGTCGACCCTGGAGTGACCGCAGTGCCCGAACCCTCGTCCCCCCGGCGGCGGACCGCCGCCCAGTTGCTCGTTCTCGCCGCCGTGTCGGCCGCCTTCGTCGCGCAGGCCGTCGCCGCGCTGCGCCCCCATGTGCCGCTGCTGCTCGTCTCGACCGCCGTGTCCCTGGCGGTCGAGGGCGTGCTGTACCGGTGGCAGCCCGGCATGGTGTCACTGTTCGCCAAGTCGCACGCGGACGTCACCGTCCGCCATGTGCTGCGCGATCTGCTGCTGGTGGCGGCTCTGCTGCGGCTCGGCGAGCAGCACCGGGAGACGCAGTACGCCCCGCTGGTCGCCGGGCTGCTCGCCTTCTACGCGCTGCACTGCACGGTCCAGGTGGTGTCCGTGCTGGTCCGCCGCACCCGCACGCTGCCGGTGCTGACCCGCAACATCGACGCCTCGGCGCTGCGCCTGTCCCCCGCCCCGGCCACGCTGTTGCGCCGCCCCGGTCACCGGCTGCTGGTGTTCGGCCTGCCCGCCACGGCCGGGCTGACGGCGACGGCGGTCACCGACGACGCCCGGTACGCGGCGGCCGGTGTCTCGCTGGCGCTGCTGCTCACCTCCGTCGGCCTAGGCGCGCTGCTGCTGCGGCTGCTGCCGGGGCGGCGTCCGGCGGGCGAGCAGGAGGTGCTCGACTGGTTCGACGCGTGGCTGGCCGAGTACCGGCCGACGGTCGGCCTGTACTTCTCCGGCGGCCCGTCCTCCGCCTACCAGGCCAACATGTGGCTGGAGCCGCTGGCCGGGCTCGGCGGGCGGCCGGTGATCGTGCTGCGGGAGCGGTTCATGGTGCCGAGGATCGCGGCGACCGACATCCCGGTCGTGTGCCTGCCCAAGGTGTCCACGCTGATGCGTCTGGAGCAGTCCACGCTCCAGGTGCTCATCCACCCGTCGAACTCCGGCAAGACCTCCCAGGTGCTGCGGATCCCCACGATCCTGCACACCTTCGTCAACCACGGCGAGAGCGACAAGCTGTCGTCCTGCAACCCGTACGCGAAGGCGTACGACGAGGTGTGGGTGGCCGGCCCGGCGGCGCGCGAGCGGTACGCGCTGGCCGACGTGGGGGTCGAGGACAAGGACGTGGTGGAGATCGGCCGCCCGCAGCTGGACGCCGTACGCCCGTACGCGGGTCCGCCCGCCGGTGCCTACATGACGGTGCTGTACGCGCCGACCTGGGAGGGCTGGGACGGCAACCCGGGCAACACGTCGGTGGTCGCGGCCGGCGAGAACCTGGTGCGGGCGCTGCTCGCCGACCCGGGGGTGCGGCTGCTGTACAAGCCGCACCCGCTGACCGGCTCGGTGGATCCGCGGGCGGGCGCCGCCGACCGGCGCGTGCGGGAGCTGATCCGGGCGGCGAACCGGGAGCGGTCCGGGGCGCGTCCCGCGCCGTCGGAGGAGCTGGCCCGGCGCACCGCGGAGCTGGACCGGCTCACCACGGCCGCCTTCCGGGCGGGCGCCGATCAGGTCGAGCGGATGCTGGTGCAGTCCGCGCCGGAGCCGGGCCGGGCGCAGGCGGTGGCGCGGGCGACGGCGGCCTGGGAGGAGGCGTACTGGGCGTCGCTGCCGGAGTGGGAGCACCAGGTCGTCACGGACGCCCGGCCCGGGCTGTACGCCTGCTTCAACGTCGCCGACCTGCTGATCAGTGATGTGTCAAGCGTGATCAGCGACTTCCTGGCGAGCGGGAAGCCGTACGCGGTGGCGAACACCGGCGGACTGCCCGAGGAGGCGTTCCGTGCGGCGTTCCCGACGGTGGTGGCGGCGACGGTGCTGACGCCGGACGCCGCCGGGGTGCCGGCCCTGCTGGAGTCGGTCCGCGACCCGGGGAAGGACGAACTGGCGGCGGCGCGGGCGGAGTTGAAGCTCCGCCTGCTGGGCCCTGCCGACCCGCCGTCCCAGCGGCGCTTCGCCGCGGCCGTCCAGGCCCTGTGCACGGCGTCCCAGGCCCGCCGGACCCGCACCACGCACCGCCTCACCGCGGAACTCCCCGTCCAGCGCCAGGAGACCACCCCGGCGCACGGTACGAACCCGGCGTCCCCCCGCCCCGTCTAGCTCAGGCCCCCGAGGAGGGCAGCAGGCGGCGGGCCTTGCGGACGGTGCGGCGCAGCAGGGAGTCCGTGCCGTCCGCGCGGTGGCCGGGCACCGCGCGGGCCTCGCGCGGGGAGGCCAGGTACACGGAGTCGGGGATGCCGGCCGCGCGGTCACGGAAGTGCGGGTAGACGAGGTAGACGCGGCGGCCCCGCCGCTCCAGCAGGATCTGCGGCTGCTTCTTCTCCCGGAGGAACCGCAGGACGTCCATGAGGAGTTCCAGCCGCTGCCCGGCCACCAGGTGCAGCCTCAGCCGCTCCTCGGTCTTCAGCAGCCGGGCGACGCCCTCGGTCCAGTGGACGTCCATCAGCGGCCGCGCCAGTTCCAGTTTGTGCCGCCGGACGTCGTCGGTGTCCTTGAGGAACCGGGGGCCGAACTGGGGCAGCAGGGTGACGGTGAAGGGCCGCACCATGAGTAGGTCGCGGCGGGGGCCCTCGGGGACGAGGCGGGCGATCAGGTTCATCAGGGCACGGGCGGAGTCGAACCGCAGGGTGTAGCCGCCGCTCTTGGTGACGTGCTTGCCGTCGTCACGGCCCACCAGGTAGTAGCAGGTGTAGTCGGCGAGCACGGAGACGCCGTCGGCCCGCAGATAGGCCTCCATGGTGAACAACGCGTCCTCGCCGGTGAACAGGGACTCGTCGAACCGTATGCCGTGCCGGTCGAGTAACGCGCGGCGGAACAGCTTCTGCGCGCTGAGCGTGAACTTGATGTTGGACGAGTAGACGTCCGTACGCTCCAGCGTCCTGCCCCACATGGACTTCGGCGCGCCCCGGTTGACGCCCTCGATCCGGCCCAGCACGACATCGGTGCCGGCCCGGTCGGCCATGTCGACCATCCGCTCCAGGGCCTCGGGGCCCAGCCGGTCGTCGGCGTCCAGGAAGAAGACGTAACGTCCGGCGGCCTTGTCCAGGCCCACGTTGCGCGGGCCGCTGGGGCCGCCGGAGTTCTCCTGCCGGAGCACGGTGACCGGCATGGGCGCGCGGGCCGCGAACTCCTCCAGGCACTCCCCCGTGCCGTCGGTCGAGCCGTCGTCGACCGCGATGACCTCGATGCGCTCCGGGGCGATGGTCTGCGCCTCCACGGAGGCGAGGCACTCGACCAGATACGGCATCGCCTCGTACGCCCCGATGACCACGGTGACATCAGGCTGCGCCATGGTCACTTTCCCCCTCGTCACGGGATGTTTCCCCCGTATCGCCTCATTCTTTATTTGTTAGACGGGCGTTCGAGGCAGGGGGTTGCATCGGACACCCGTTTTAGTGATCCACGTCACAGGTCACCGGCGGCCTCTCGGGCACGGGAAAGGGCTCGGCCCCCGAGGAGTCGATCCTCGGGGGCCGAGCCCCGTCGAGCCCGCCGGGCCGCTCAGCCGGCGTCGACGCCGCCCGTCTCACCGGCCGCCGACGTCCGCGGCACGGGCACCGCGTCCGCCAGCTCCACGTCGGGGCCGCCGGTGGTGATCCGGGACTCCTGGCCGAGGTTGCGCGTCTCGGCCTTCAGCGCGAGCTGGGCGACCGCGGTGTTGAACTGGTCGATGGACTTCGGCTCGTCCGGGCCGAGCAGATAGCGCTTGAGCTCCTCCCGGTCCCCGGCCAGCGGGTCGGCGGCCGGGTCGCGGACCGCGTCGAGCAGCCCGCCGAGCTCCTTCGCGCTGTTGGACAGGATCACCGCGGCCCGCACCGCCGTGTTCTGCCGCTTGAACTCCTCCACGCCCAGCTCGGCGGAGTCCGTGACGGCGTACGGCTTGCCGCTGGCGATGAAGTCGGAGACCACGCTGGAGATGTCGGAGACCATCGCGTCGGAGACGTTGAAGCAGTCGTACAGCCGCGGCTGGGCGCCCGTGATGACGCGGTGCTCCCAGTCGGGGAAGGAGCGCCAGTACGCGGCGTTCCACTCGGCGCGCAGCCGGGCGGTCTCCTCGTGCCGGGCCACGTCGACGAGCCCGTCGCGGGTGGCCTCGGCCTCGTCGCCGTTGCCGGTGCCGACGGCCAGCTCGGCCAGCCGGGCCTCGATGCGTGCCAGCTCGGCCCCGGCCCGGGCCTGGGCGGCGGTGTCGGTGGTGAAGCGCGGGTCGGCGGCGCGTGCGGCGGCGGCCTTCTCGACCAGCGCGATGATCCGCTGGTGGGCGGCCTTGGCCTTGGCGCTGCGCGTACCGGTGAAGGGGTGCGGCTTGTACAGGACCCGCACCGCCGGGTCGGCCTCGACCAGCTTCTTCACGATGTTCTCGCCGGCCAGCAGGATCGAGGTGTTGCCGGGGTTGTCGTCCCAGCCCTCCCAGGTGGGCGCGTACAGGACCGTCGGCATGCGATCGCCGGGGACGCCCTGCCAGGTCTGGATCGGGGCCAGCTGCGGGCGGCCGACCTCGACGATGTCGGCGTCGCGGACACCGACGTCGGCGATGGCGTAGCGGTCGCGGCCCGCGCGGCCGGCCGTCCACACCTCGTCGTAGACCTTGCTGTACGGGTTGACGCTGGCGAGCTTGTCGCTGTCGCCGTGGCCGATGAAGACGTGCTTCATGGTGGGCACGCGCAGCATGTGGATGTTCTTGCCGACGTTCGCCGCGTACAGCGCGACCCGCACCGTGGACAGGTCCATGTTCATCAGGTGCACCCCTCCGGGCACGCAGACGACGGGGACCGTGGTGGGCGCCAGGTTCTGCAGGATGACCCGCTCGCGCAGGATGACCAGCGGACGGGTGTCCAGCTGCTCCATGGTCTCCAGCCACATGTTGACCTGGTAGGCGGAGTCCCTGGAGCCGGAGAAGTACAGCACGGTCTCCGGACGGTACTCGCGCAGCCAGCCGTCGACCGCCTCCAGCACCTTCTCCGGGCTCGGCGGGGTCTTCCGGCCGCGCACGTAGGGCAGCAGGACGAGGACGTACAGGGTGCCCGCGGCCACCGTGACTCCGATGCCGGCGTAGCCGACGGCGGCCGACTCCAGGGCGGCGCCGGCGAGTATGCCGGAGACCGCCGCGAGGTCGAGGTGGAGCATCTTCTCCGCGGCGCGGTTCAGCAGCGCGCGCGGCGGCGCGTCTGGGATGCGGATGCGGGAGGCCAGGTCGACGTTGCGGGTGGCGACCGGCATCCGGCGGCGGTTGCGGATCAGCGTGGTGAGCGCGCCGTGCGGGGCCTGAAGGCCGTAGAAGGCGATGAAGCAGGCGATCGCCCCGTAGTAGATGAGGTCGTCCGCGAGAGACAGGCGGGCCAGCAGCAGGATCAGCAGCAGCTGCCGGATCAGGAAGCGGATCGACAGGCCGGCCCGCACCTTGCTGAGGCGGTTGACCAGATAGCTGCCCTTGCGGTGCAGATAGTGGTCCGCCAGGTACGTCACGGCGGCCGCTGCCGCGAAGGCGGGGAGGCTCGGGACGAGCGCGGCCAGCATGAGGCAGGGGAAGCCCAGCACCATGAGGACCGCCGCGGCCAGCTCGGCCGCGCTGCCCACCCGGGCGACGCGAATAGCGGTGGATATCACGAATAACCTGCTCTTGGAGGGGGGAGTGCCGGTTTTGTGCCTGTGCGCAATTCGGGAGGTACGGATTCAGGCCCCCGCGTACTCCCGTCGACTGACCGCGTGAACAGGAGGCCGCAGGGGCCTGAATTACGGAAGGCTATTTGGCGGCAATTATTACACGCCGTCCTGACGGTCCAGCACCGCGGCCAGCGCCTGCTCGAACCCGGTGGCCCGTGCCGCACCCGCCGTCGGGTCCTGCTGCCGTACGTCGATGACGTGGCCGGTGAGCTCGGACAACAGCACGTCCAGTGAGGTCCGGGCCACCGCCTCGGAGGACAGCAGGCTGCCCGCCGGCTCCTGCCCGAAAGCCTTGGTGCGCATCGGCGTGGCGGTGCGCTCCGGGTTGATGCAGTTCACCCGGACGCCGTCACCGGCCCACTCGTCGGACAGGGCCTGGGTGAGGTTCACCATGGCGGCCTTGGTCGAGGAGTACAGGCTGTACTCGGCGCGCCCGCGGGTGTAGCTGCTGGAGGTGTACAGCAGCAGCTGTCCCTCGGTCTCGGACAGGTACTTGTACGAGGAGCGCGCGATCTGCACCGGGGCCAGGTAGTTGACCTTCAGCGCCTCCTCGATGGTGGCGTTGTCGGTCTCGGCGAGCTTGCCGATGCGCAGCACGCCCGCGGTGTTGACGACGTAGTCGATGCGGCCGGTCTCGCCGTACGCCTTGGACAGCGCGTCGTCGACCTCCTCCGGGTTCTCCACGTGGGTGCCGGTGGTGGAGCGGCCCAGCGCGTAGACGGTGGCGCCGTAGGACTCGGCGAGCTCGGCGATGTCCTTGCCGATGCCGTACGAACCGCCGAAGACCACCATGGTCTTGCCGGTGAGCAGCTCGCGGTAGGCCTCCTCGGAGACCTGCTCGGGCGCGGCGGTGGAGGCGAGCTGGAAGAGCTTGTCGGCGATGAAGACGTCGACGGGCTGGGTGACCTTCATGTTGTACTCGTCGCCCGCCACGACGTGGATCGGCACGTCCGGCAGGTACTTGAGCACGACCGAGCAGTCGTCCGTGGCCTGGAAGTTGGGGTCGCCGGCGGCGACCTCGTAGGCGCGGCGGATGGTGGACAGCTTGAAGGCCTGCGGGGTCTGGCCGCGGCGCAGCCGGGAGCGGTCCGGGATCTCCGTGATGAACTCGCCGTCCTCGCCGTGCGTGCGCGTGACGATGATGGTGTCGGCGGACGGGATGGCCACGTCGACGGCCTGGTAGCGCTCCAGCGCGGTCACGCAGTCGTCGATGACGCGCTGCGACAGCAGGGGGCGCACGGCGTCGTGGAAGAGGACGTTGCGGTCCTCGCCCTCGGCCAGGCCCTCGCCGAGCGCGGCGATGGCCCGTTCCGTGGTCTCGTTCCGGGTCGAGCCGCCCTCGATGACCTTGGCGACCTTCGTGAACCCGGCCTTGGCGACGATCTTCTCGATGTCGGGCACGTACCCCGGCGCCATCAGCACGATGATGTCGTCGATCGAGTCGGCCTTCTCGAAGGTGGTCAGGGTGTGCTCGATGACTGCCTTGCCGGCGATCTTCAGCAACTGCTTGGGGATCGACAGACCCACCCGCTGACCGGTACCGCCGGCCAGGATCACTGCGGTGGTACGGGGCTTGGCTATGTGCTGGGACACAGGTGACCTACCTTGGGGCGACAGGGAACTTCGAAATGGTCCCACTTGTGGTTACCGCAGTGCAAGGTGAGCGACCTCCGCCGCATATGTGCGCGCAACCTGTCATTCACCTAGGACTCCTGGCGCCCCCGCGGGGGTTCCCGGGGCGCATCACGAATTGTTGTGAGTAACTACACAGGAGTTATGTCATTGCTGTGCGTGACAGGCGTGACACCACCCGGTCGGCTCAGCGCAGGCGCAGCCGTTTCAGGCAGCGGTGACCGAGGACCTTCACGAGTTCCTTCGACGATGTCCGGTGAACGGTACGCCCTTTGCCGGTGCCGTTCACCGCGGCGACCGCGGCGACCATCCCGAACAGGGCCTGCGCGGCCGCCTCGGGAGCGAGCCGCGGCTCCCCCGCCGGCTCCCCGGACGCCGGCACGCGGGACAGCGACTCCAGGTCGCCGAGGACCCGCACGCCCGTGGAGCCGATCCGCGCGGCCGCCTCGGCGCCGATCCCGGCGGCGGCCTCCAGGGCCCATCGCGGGGTACGGATCTTCACGTCCTGCGGGGTGGGGCTGCACGAGTTCTTCATGTGCGCGACCGCGCCGTGCCGCACCAGCCTCGAATACAGCTCCTCCGGAATCCCATTGCCGCGGAATTCCTTGTTGAGGTTCCGCAGCATTTCGGTCTCGGCGAGGGTGAGGGAACGGTTCGCGGTCTCCGGGACCGGTCTCAACAGCCCTTCGGGCAGCCCCAGCAGCGCCTCGAAGGTGCGCATCAGCGCGCCCCGGTCGCGGTCGTCGACCACGACGACGGTCACCCGGTCGGGACCGGTCACCGCGGCCCACCGCTCGACCAGCCGGTCGTGCCGGTGCCGGCGCCAGAAGCTGGGGGTGGGCCTGTCGTACGGGGGCCGGCGGAGCATGTGCTCCAGCCACGGCTCGTAGCCCAGCCGCAGTCCGTTCTGCACGTACTGCTGCCACTGCGAGGGCATGATCCGCGCCAGGGGCCGCAGGGTGACCAGGACGTGCACGCGGTCTCCGCCGAGCTGCTCGACGATCCGGGCGATCGTCGCCCCGTCCTCGGCGTCGGCGAAGAACTCGCTGCTGATCACGGAGGTGCGCTCCCCGGTGGCCCGCACCTGGTCCAGCAGCCGCCGCCAGTGCTTCTCGGTGGGGACGGTGTCCCCCATCATCGCGGGCCGGGCGCAGGCGGCGAGGACGGCCTCGATCGGGTGCCGGCTGTGCGCCGGGAAGTCGACGCCGTGCCGCGCCATCTCCTCCTGCGCGGCGAACAGCGCGCCCTGGACGGCGGTGGTGCCGGTTTTGTGCGGACCGATGTGCAGCAGGCGGGTGCCGGCGGGCAGCGGGGGGACCGCGGCGCCGGTGGCCGGGAGTTCTTCTCTCGTACAGTCGGTGTCCATGCCGAGGCACGGTAGGACGGCTCGCTGAGGATGCCGTGAGAGGAGCCTGGGACCCGCCTGAGTGCCGGCCGCCCCCGCCACCCCGCCGCTCTCGCGGGCAGTCGTGCCTCCCCCGTGCCTCAAGGGCCTGGGAGCACCCCCGGGGCGGCACGGGTGGGCCGGGGGTGCCCCCTCCGGGGGAGGCACCCCGCAAGCGCCGGGCCGCGCGAACACCTCCCGGCGACCGGCTCAGACCAGGTGCACGCCCGGCCGGCCGGCCTCGACCCGCAGCCTGGCCAGCGTGCTCGGCACGGCCCGCGGCTTCACCACCGTGTCCACCACCCGCACCCGGGCGTCGATGCCGTCCTGGCGGATGTCGAACAGGTGGTACCCCCGGTGCGCGTCGAGCAGCTTCCAGTGCGGGTTGTCCGCGCGCCGCGGGTCCCACTGCGCGCGGAACGCGGCCTGGTCCTGGTCGCCGTTGCTGGAGATGGACGTGCCGACGAACTCGGCGCCCACGACCGCCGACTTCGGGTCGGCGAAGTCCTCCTTGAGGTCGCTGATCATCGTCAGATGGCGGTCGCCGGTGAGGACGACGGGGTTGCTGACCCGCCGGAACTCCTGCAGCAGCGCGTTGCGTTCGGCCTGGTAGCCGTCCCAGGCGTCGTAGAACCAGAGCTTGCCCTCGCCGACCTGGAGGTCGGTCTCGGCCATCATGATCTGGGAGGCGATCAGGTTCCAGCGGGCGGGCGAGTGGCGCAGCCCGTCGACCAGCCAGCGCTTCTGCGCGGCCCCGAGCATGGTCAGCGACGGGTCCTGGGCGCCTTCCTGGCTGGTGGCCTGGTCGCTGCGGTACTGACGGGTGTCCAGCACGTTGAGCCGGGCGAGCCGGCCGAACTCCAGCCGGCGGTGCATGCGGATGTGCGGGCCGTCGGGGACGGCGGTGGCGCGGACCGGCATGTGCTCGTAGTACGCCTGGTAGGCGGCCGTCAGCCGGGCGACGAACGGGTCGTGCGCCTGCTTGTCGGGGTCCTGCGGGATCTCGCCGGCGAAGTCGTTGTCGACCTCGTGGTCGTCGAAGGTGACCACGAAGGGCGCGTTGGCGTGCATCTCCGCGAGGTCCGGGTCGGAGCGGTACTGGGCGTACCGGTTGCGGTACTGGGTCAGGCCGTACGGCTCACCGGTGCCCTCGTGGCGGCGTACGCCGGTCGCCGAGGGGGTGGACTCGTAGATGTAGTCGCCGACGAACACCACGACGTCCGGGTCCTGTTGCAGCATGTCGGCGTACGGGGTGAAGTAGCCGTGCTGCCAGTTCTGGCAGGAGGCGAGGGCGACCCGCAGGTTTCCGCCGGAGCTGTCCGCGGCGGGCGCGGTACGGGTGCGGCCGACGCGCGAGAGCTGCCCGCCGGCGCGGAAGCGGAACCAGTACGTGGTGTCCGGGCTCAGCCCGCGTACGTCCACGTGGACGCTGTGCCCGTACGTGCTCCGGGCCGGGGCGACGCCCCGGCGGACGACCTTCTTGAAGCGGGCGTCCCGGGCCACCTGCCACTCCACGGCCACGGTGCGGTCGGGCATGCCGCCGCCGTTCAGCGGGTCCGGGGCGAGCCGGGTCCACAGGACGACCCCGTCCGGCAGCGGGTCGCCGGAGGCCACCCCCAGGCTGAACACACCGTCGGGCAGCCTCACTCCGGCCGCGTGCGCGGTGGCCGGCAGCCACAGCTGGGCGGAGGCGGCGGCGCCGAGCACGGCGGCACCGGCGGTCAGGACACGGCGGCGGTCGGGCTGAACTGCTCCGGTCATCGGCGGACTCCCCTGCCTCGTGTGGCACTCGGACACTGGGAAGCTCGTGGTCCGGGCGGTCCGTCCGCTGAACACCGCGGTTCGCGTGCATGACAAGCAGGGGGACAACGGAAAACCCGTCGCGGCACGGGAACATCCCGTGGCCGCGACGGGTCCGTCAGGTGAGCGGCGGGCGAAGGCGGTCGTCGCCCGTTCCGTCAGTCGGTGAAGGCGGTGCCCAGCCCCGCTCCGGTCGCCACCGTGCCGAGGGTGCCCGCGCCGAAGGTGCCGGCGCCGCCCGCGACGGCCGTCGGGGAGGAGCGGAAGTACCACACCGACCCGGCGCCGGAGTTCTCCCCCGGCGCGCCGACGACGAGGTCGGCGCGCCCGTCGCCGTCGGTGTCACCGAGGTGGGTGGCCCCGCCGAACCTGTCGTTCTTCTCGGCGGTGCCCGGCACGTCCGCGGTGTTCTGGGTGACCGTCAGGGCTCCGGAGCCGGTGAGCCCGTTCGCGGTGCCGCGCAGCACGACGACGGCGCCGGCCGCGGACAGGCTGCCGAGGTCCTCGCCGGGCACTCCGGTGACGACGTCCTGGTAGCCGTCGCCGTCGACGTCGCCGATGTGTACGTCGGTGCCGAAGGCGTCGTCGTCCTCGGCGGTGCCGGGCACTCCGGGGCGGTCCTGGTTGAGGAAGACGGCCCTGACCCCGTCGGGGCCCTCGGGGGTGCCGGGGATCCAGGCGACCCGGCCGCCCTTGACGTACGGGTTGTCGAGGTCGCTGTCGTAACCGTCCACGGCCCGGCCGACCACGATGTCGTCGTACCCGTCGGCGTTCACGTCCCCGACGTCGAGGTTCTCGCCGCCCTGGAGCCCCGCGCCGTCGATGTCGTAGACGAGGGTGAAGGGGTTGAGCGCGGTCCGGTCGCCCAGCCAGTACACGACCCGGCGGGCGTCGTACTCGTCACCGTCGTTCTCGGTGGCGACGACGTCGGTGAGGCCGTCGCCGTTGACGTCTCCGGCGGCGAGGTCGAGGATCCTGCTGTCGTACACGTCCCTGACCGTCTGTTCGCCGCCCCTACCGGCACCGTCCCGGCCGAAGGGGCCCTTGAGGATCCGCAGGTCGTGCAGGTTCTCGACCGTCACGACGTCCGGGTCGCCGTCGCCGTCGACGTCCCCGGCGGTCAGGTGGCCGGCTGCTCCGAGGCCCTCGTACGCGTTTCCCCCCGAGGCGAGCGCGGCACCGCCGGACAGCCCCCGGGGGCCGCCCCACACCACCTCCACCAGCCCGGAGTCCTCGCCGCCGTCGGCGGTGTCCTCGCGGCCGACGCCGACGACGAGATCGGCGTAGCCGTCCTGGTCGACGTCGGCGGTGGTGAGCGCGCTGCCGAACTCGTCGTCCGTCTCCGCGCTGCCGGGGACACCGGCGGTGTTCTGGTGGAACACCTGCTTGGTCGCCGTGCGCAGTCCGGTCGCCGACCCGTACACCACGGCGACGTAGCCGGCGCCCTTCTTGCCGGCGACGGTCGCGGTGGGCGCGGCGACGGCGAGGTCGGCGTAACCGTCGCCGTTGAAGTCGTCACGCGGCTGGGCGGCGCCGGCCGCCGGTGCCCCGGCGGGCGCCGCGTACGCGCCGGGCACCGCGAGGGTCCCGGCGACGACGAGTGCCGCACCGGTCGCGAGCGCGACCCGTGCGGGGCGGGTGAGGTTCCTGTGGCGTGGGGAAGGCGCGGCCATGGCGGGCGTCCTGTCGTAGAACCGGTCGGGTTGCCGCTCAGTACGACCGGTCGGAACACCCGTTGGTTGCCCGGGTGTTCACCACGACCTCACCCGCCGTCACCGCACCGGCTAGAACGGCTCGAAGTCGTCGTACTCCTGCTCGACCTCGTCCCGTTCGGCCTGCTTGTCGCGGCGCCGCTGGGCCGCCGGGCGGGGCGCCTCGAAGCGGTGGTCCTCGCCGCGTCGGCCGAGCATCTCCGCGCCGGCCGTGACGGTCGGCTCCCAGTCGAAGACGACCGCGTTCTCCTCGGGGCCGATCGCGACGCCGTCACCGGAGCGGGCGCCGGCCTTCATCAGCTCCGCCTCGACACCGAGGCGGTTGAGCCGGTCGGCGAGGTAGCCGACGGCCTCGTCGTTGTTGAAGTCGGTCTGGCGCACCCAGCGTTCGGGCTTCTCGCCGCGCACGCGGAACAGCAGCTCCCCTTCGACGTCCTCGCGGGTGACGGTGAAGCCGGCGTCGTCCACGGCCTTGGGCCGGATGACGATGCGGGTCGCCTCCTCCTTGGGCTTGGCGGCCCGCGCCCCGGCCACCAGCTCGGCGAGCGCGTACGACAGCTCCTTCAGTCCCCTGTGCGCGACGGCCGACACCTCGAAGACGCGGTAGCCGCGCGCCTCCAGGTCGGGACGCACCATCTCGGCGAGGTCCTTGCCGTCGGGGACGTCGATCTTGTTGAGGACGACGACGCGGGGACGGTCGCCGAGACCGCCGTACTGCCGCAGCTCCTCCTCGATGATGTCGAGGTCGGAGACGGGGTCGCGGTCGGACTCCAGCGTGGCGGTGTCCAGCACGTGCACGAGCACGCTGCACCGCTCGACGTGCCGCAGGAACTCCAGGCCGAGCCCCTTGCCCTGGCTGGCCCCGGGGATGAGGCCGGGCACGTCGGCGATGGTGTAGACGGTCGACCCGGCGGTGACGACACCGAGGTTCGGGACGAGGGTGGTGAAGGGGTAGTCGGCGATCTTCGGCTTGGCGGCGCTGAGCACCGAGATCAGCGACGACTTGCCGGCGCTCGGGTAGCCGACCAGCGCCACGTCGGCGACGGTCTTCAGCTCCAGGACGATGTCCCGCAGGTCCCCCGGCTCGCCGAGCAGCGCGAACCCGGGCGCCTTGCGGCGCGCGGAGGCGAGCGCGGCGTTGCCGAGCCCGCCGCGTCCGCCCTGGGCGGCGACGTACGACGTCCCGTGCCCGACCAGGTCCGCGAGCACGTTGCCGGCCTTGTCCAGGACGACGGTCCCGTCCGGCACGGGGAGGACCAGGTCCTGCCCGTCCTTCCCGGACCGGTTGCCGCCCTCGCCGGGCTTGCCGTTGGTGGCCTTGCGGTGCGGGGAGTGGTGGTAGTCGAGGAGGGTCGTCACGGACTGGTCGACGGTGAGGATCACGTCGCCGCCGCGCCCGCCGTTGCCGCCGTCGGGCCCGCCGAGCGGCTTGAACTTCTCACGGTGGACGGAGGCACAGCCGTGGCCTCCGTTACCCGCGGCGACGTGCAGCTCGACGCGGTCCACGAAGGTGGTCATGGGATGTGCCTCCAGTTACTACTTACTGCGGGGATGTCTTTTGGCTAACACGCGAAAGGCGGACCCGCTTCCCGTGGGGGAAGTGAGGTCCGCCTCGCGAAAGTGTCCGATCAGGCGACCGGAACGATGTTCACGACCTTGCGGCCACGGTGGGTGCCGAACTGCACCGCACCGGCCTGCAGGGCGAACAGCGTGTCGTCGCCGCCACGGCCGACGCCGGCGCCCGGGTGGAAGTGGGTGCCGCGCTGGCGGACCAGGATCTCACCCGCGTTGACGGCCTGACCGCCGAAGCGCTTCACACCGAGCCGCTGGGCGTTCGAGTCGCGACCGTTCCGGGTGGACGATGCGCCCTTCTTGTGTGCCATGTCTCCTCAGTCCCTTACTTCGCAGCCGCGGGGATCTCAGTGACCTTGATCGCCGTGTACTGCTGGCGGTGGCCCTGACGACGGCGGTAGCCGGTCTTGTTCTTGTAGCGCAGAATGTCGATCTTCTGGCCCTTGTGGTGGTCCACGACCTCGGCCTGGACCTTGATGCCGGCCAGCACCCACGGGTCGCTGGTCACAGCGTCGCCGTCGACGACGAGCAGGGTCGAGAGCTCGACCGTGTCGCCCACCTTGGCGGTGGAAATCTTGTCAACCTCAACGATGTCGCCGACAGCAACCTTGTGCTGGCGACCACCGCTGCGCACGATGGCGTACACGCGGATCTCACTCTCACTCGAAGAACGGCATCCCCGCAGGCCAGCCGCCCGGCGATGATCACGAACGACCTCTCCCAGGCACCGCGGCACCCGGAAGGAAGAGGTTTACGGGGATGTGGCGGCCCCGATGGACACGCCGACGGTCAAGGTTACGGGGCCCGGCTTGAGGGGTCAAACCGGGCCCGTGCTGCGAGCCGGATTCGCTGGCGGCCGCCGTCCGGTCGGCGGGGTGCCGACCGAATGCCATGGCGATGAGCCACGGCCGTGATGCCTGCGACGGCATCCTCCAGCGCGGTCGTCAGCCTTCGCAGCTCGGGCCCACGCCGGTCGATGCCGGGTGCTGCCGCTACTGCCCGCCAGGCCGCCTCGTGGGCATCCTCCGGTATCAGCGGTTCCTCGGTGATATCGGCCCGCTCGGCCAGCGGGAGGCCGGCTCGCCCTTGCATGCCCATGCTCAGCTGAGCCTGAAGTCCCGCCGTGCGAACTCGAAGAGGCGCATGCCGCTGCCGTTCGGCGCGTTCGCCGCTCTCAGAGTCCGGCGCGATAGGCGGTGCAGTCCTCGTAGCGGGGAAGCAGCCCCTGGGCCGCCGCGTCCGCCAGCGTCGGGGCGGCGGCGTCCTTGTCCGACAGCAACGGCTCCACATCCGTCGGCCATGCGATGCCCAGCCCGGGATCGAGGGGGTGGATGCCGTGCTCCCGCTCCGGCGCGTAGCCCTCGGAACAGAGGTAGACGACCGTCGCGTCGTCGGTCAGCGCCAGGAAGGCGTGCCCGAGGCCCTCGGACAGGTAGACCGAGGCGTGTGTCTCGTCGTCGAGCCGGACCAGTTCCCACTGCCCGTAGGTGGGGGAGCCGACCCGGATGTCGACGACGGCGTCGAGCACGGCGCCGCGCACGCACTTCACGTACTTGGCCTGGCTCGGCGGCACGTCGGCGAAGTGGACGCCGCGGAGGGTGCCGCGGCGGGAGACCGAGCAGTTCGCCTGTGCCAGGGACAGGTCGTGCCCGGTGTTCGCACGGAAATCCGCTCCGCGGAACCACTCGTGGAAGCTGCCGCGCTCGTCCGGGAAGACGTCGGGCTCGTGGAGCCAGGCGCCCTCGATCGACAGGGACTTCATGATGGAGCGGGACCTCCGGTTCAGGATGCGAGAACTCGTTTGATCTTCTCGGCGACTTTTCACCGAGCGGCCCGGGGCGCCGGGGTCGTTCGGGACCCGGTGCGTGTTTCCGCCGGCTCCCGGGCCGGGTCGACCGGGCCCTCCGTGCGGACCCCCGCGGTGCGGGCCGGGACGACGATGCCGGCCTTCACGGTCGTGGGTCCCCTTCCCGGAGCTCCGCGAGCAACACGGGCATCGCGGAGCCGAGCCCTTCGGACCAGTCGCGTATGGGTTCGATCCCGGCCCGCTGCCAACGGCTGTGTCCCAGCACGCTGTACGCGGGCCGGGGCGCGGGGCGGGCGAACGCCGCGCTGGTGGTCGGCCGGACCCGCTCCGGATCGGCGCCCAGCAGCCGGAAGATCTCCCGGGTGAACCCGAACCACGTCGTCTCGCCGGCGCTGGTGCCGTGGTACACGCCCGCGGGAGCGGTCCCCGCGAGGGCCGCCTGGCCGAGGCGCACCAGGCGGTCGGCCAGGTCGACGGTCCAGGTGGGCTGGCCGCGCTGGTCGTCGACGACGTCGAGGGTGTCCTTGACGGACTCCAGCTTGATCATCGTACGGACGAAGTTGCCGCCGCCCGCCCCGTACAGCCATGCCGTGCGGACCACGAACCCGCGGTCGGGAAGCGTGGCCAGGACGGCCTGTTCCCCGGCCAGCTTGGTGCGGCCGTACGCGCTGCGCGGGCCCGTCGGGGCGTCCTCCGCGTACGGCTCGTCCGCGTCGCCGGGGAAGACGTAGTCCGTGGAGACGTGCAGGAGCACGGCGCCGAGTTCGCGGCAGGCCTCGGCGAGGTGGCGAGGGCCGTCGCCGTTGACGCGCAGGGCGTCGTCCTCGCGGGTCTCGGCGTCGTCGACGGCGGTCCAGGCGGCGCAGTTGACCACGGCCACGGGCCGGTGCCCGGCGAGGACCTCGCGCACCGCCGCCGGGTCGGTGATGTCCAGCTCGGCACGGGTGACGGCGACCGCCGGGACACCCGCGGCCGCGAGCCGGGCCAGGACGTCCCGCGCGAGCATCCCCCCTGCGCCGGTCACCAGCCAGCCGCGTCCACCGCTCACAGCGCCGCACGCTCCTTCAGCGGCTCCCACCAGGCACGGTTGTCGCGGTACCACTGCACGGTCTCGGCGAGGCCCTCGCGGAAGTCCTTGCGGGGCTCGTAGCCCAGTTCCTCGCGGATCTTCGTGCAGTCGACGGAGTAGCGGCGGTCGTGGCCCTTGCGGTCCTCGACGTACTCGACACTGGTCTCCCAGTCGGCGCCGCACGCCTCGAGCAGCAGCCCGGTGAGCTCCTTGTTGGAGAGCTCGGTGCCGCCGCCGATGTTGTAGATCTCGCCCGCGCGGCCCTTGGTGCGGACCAGTTCGACGCCCTGGACGTGGTCGTCGATGTGCAGCCAGTCGCGGACGTTGCCGCCGTCGCCGTACAGCGGGACCTTCTTGCCGTCGAGGAGGTTGGTGACGAAGAGGGGGATGACCTTCTCGGGGAAGTGGTGGTGCCCGTAGTTGTTGGAGCAGCGGGTGACGCGGACGTCCAGGCCGTGGGTGCGGTGGTAGGACAGCGCGATCAGGTCGCTGGACGCCTTCGCCGAGGAGTAGGGCGAGTTGGGCTCCAGCGGGTGGGTCTCGGGCCAGGAGCCCTCGTCGATCGAGCCGTAGACCTCGTCGGTGGAGATGTGCACGAAGGTCTCGACGCCGGCCCGGTGCGCGGCGTCGACGAGCGTGTGGGTGCCGACCACGTTCGTGCGGACGAACTCCGCGCCGCCGTCGATGGACCGGTCGACGTGCGACTCGGCGGCGAAGTGCACCACCTGGTCGTGCTCCGCCATCAGCTTGCCGACCAGCTCGGGGTCGCAGATGTCGCCCCGCACGAAGGCGAACCCGGGGTGCCCGCGCACCTCGTCGAGGTTGGCCGGGTTGCCCGCGTACGTCAGCTTGTCCAGGACGGTGACCGCGACGTCACCGGGGCCCTGGGGGCCGAGCACCGTACGGACGTAGTGCGAGCCGATGAAGCCGGCACCGCCGGTCACCAGGATCCTGGTCGTCATGAGGAGATCTGCACCTTGCTGTGATCACCGAGCACGAGCCGGTGGGCCTTGGGGTTACGGGGAGCGGGCGTGACCTCGACGTCGCGCCCGATGAGCGAGGCCTCCACCCGGCGCACGCCGGTCACGGACGCGCCCCGCAGGACGATGGAGTACTCGATTTCGCTGTCCTCGATCCGGCAGTCCTCGGACACCGAGGTGAAGGGGCCGATGTACGCGTTGTCCACCACCGTACCGGCGCCGATGACCGCGGGCCCGACGATCCGGCTGCCGCGGACCCGGGCGCCCTCCTCTATGCGCACCCGGCCGATGATCTCGCTGGCCTCGTCCACCGTGCCCGCCTGCCCGGGCTCCAGGGTCTCCAGGACGGACCGGTTGACCTCCAGCATGTCGGTGACGTTGCCGGTGTCCTTCCAGTAGCCGGAGATCGTGGTGGAGCGGACGTCCCGCTTCTCGTCGATCAGCCACTGGATGGCGTGCGTGATCTCCAACTCGCCGCGCCAGGACGGCTCGATGGAGCGGACGGCCTCGTGCACGGCCGGGGTGAACAGGTAGACGCCGACGAGGGCCAGATCGCTCTTCGGCTGCTTCGGCTTCTCCTCCAGGCCCACCACGCGGCCGTCCTCGTCGAGTTCGGCGACACCGAAGGAGGTGGGGTCGGGGACCTCGGTCAGCAGGATCTGCGCGTCGGGCCGCTCGGTGCGGAACTCCTCCACCAGGCCGGTGATGCCGCCGACGATGAAGTTGTCGCCGAGGTACATGACGAAGTCGTCGTCGCCGAGGAAGTCCCGGGCGACGAGCACGGCGTGCGCGAGTCCCAGGGGCGCTTCCTGCGGGAGGTAGGTGACTTCGATGCCGAACCGGGAGCCGTCCCCCACCGCTTCCCGGATCTCGTCCGCGGTGTCGCCGACGATGATCCCGACCTCGGTGATCCCGGCGTCGGCGATCGCTTCCAGGCCGTAGAAGAGCACGGGTTTGTTGGCGACCGGCACGAGCTGTTTGGCGGAGGTGTGGGTGATCGGACGGAGGCGGGTCCCCGCTCCTCCGGAAAGCACGAGAGCCTTCACGTGTGGCGCCCCAATACTATGTACCTCGACAGGGACGGAAAGTCCCTGTTCGCCTGATTTAGCAGTAGACCTCTGGGCACATCGTCATCGCGTGACAGTAACAACGATTCGCCTGCCATTCACGTGTTCGCTCCCCGGTGATCGCCTCACGGCAGAAAAAAATGATCCGCCCCCGGCCGGAACCGGGGGCGGATCACGTTCACCGAACGATCCGGAGGTCAGTCCTCCGTCGAGGCGGTCACTGACGACGGCGGCTGCTGGGCCGCCGCCGCGGTCTTCTTCGACGCCGTCTTCTTCGCGGTCGTCTTGGTGGCGGCCGACTTGGTGGTCTTCGCCGCCGCCTTCTTGGCCGTCGTCTTCTTGGCCACGGTCTTCTTGGCCGCGGTCGCCTTCTTGGCCGCCGTCTTCTTCGTGGCGGCCTTCTTCGCCGTGGCCTTCTTGGCCGCCTTGCGGGCGGTCTTCTTGGCCGGGGCGGCCTCGGCCTCGGCTTCCCCGACGGGCACCTCGGCGGGCTCCTCGACGGGCGCCTCGGCAGGCTCCTCGGCGGGCGCCGCCTCCGTCGCCGCCGACGGGACGACCACGACGGCCGTCTCCTCGGACGCGGTCGACGTGCTCGGCTTGCGCACCGCGCGGCGGCGCGGACGGGCCGGGGCCTCCGCCTCGGCGGACGCGCCGGCAGGTGCCTCGGACGGAACCTCCGCGGGCTTCGACTCGGGTGCCTCGGCCACCGGGGCCGCGGGCTCCGCGACCGTCACCACCGCGGCCTCCGCTCCCGCCGGGGAACCGGCCGGCGCGGACACCTTGCGGGTGGCCCGGCGACGCGTACGCCCCTTGGGCGCGGCCTCCTCGGCGGCCGGGACCCCGGTCTCCCGGGTCCCGGTCTCCGGCTCGGGGACCACCGCGTCCTCGACGGCCGCGGGCTCGGCCAGCGCCTCGGCGGCCGGCTCCGGCTGCACCGGGCGCGCGACCTCCTCGGCGACCGTCACGTCCTGCGCCGTCGGGGCCCCGGCCCCGGCCTTCTCGCTCTCCTCGGCCCTGTACCGGTCGGCCCTGTCCTTGGCGGTCTCCCGCCTCGGCGCGCCCGCCGGGGCCGACACCCGCCGGCTCGCCCGGCGGCGCGTGCGCCCACGGGTGGCCGCGGCCTCCGCCTCGGCGGCGCTGCTGTACAGCTCCTCGTCCGGCACGAACTCCGGGGCCGGCAGCGCGACCGGCTCGGCGGCCTCGGCGGCGACCTCGGCCGCCGTCTCCGTCTCCGCCTCCTGCTCGGCCGTCCCGACGCCCACGGCGACCTCGTGCTCGTGCGGCTGCTCCGCCGCACCGGCCCGCGCCCGCTTCCGGCGCTTGCCGCCACCGCCGACGGCGGCCGGCTGGTCCAGGTGCACGATGACACCGCGCCCGTTGCAGTGGACGCAGGTCTCCGAGAACGACTCCAACAGGCCCTGGCCGACCCGCTTGCGGGTCATCTGGACCAGACCCAGCGAGGTCACCTCGGCGACCTGGTGCTTCGTACGGTCGCGGCCCAGGCACTCGAGGAGGCGGCGCAGCACCAGGTCCCGGTTGGACTCCAGCACCATGTCGATGAAGTCGATGACGATGATGCCGCCGAGGTCGCGCAGCCGCAGCTGGCGCACGATCTCCTCGGCCGCCTCCAGGTTGTTCCTGGTGACCGTCTCCTCCAGGTTGCCGCCCTGGCCGGTGAACTTGCCGGTGTTGACGTCGACGACGACCATCGCCTCGGTCCGGTCGATCACCAGCGAACCGCCGCTGGGCAGCCAGACCTTGCGGTCCAGCGCCTTGGCGAGCTGCTCGTCGATCCGGTACGTGGCGAAGACGTCGACCTCGCTGGTCCACCTGGACAGCCGCTCGGCCAGGTCCGGCGCCACGTGCGACACGTACCCGTGGATGGTCTCCCAGGCGTCGTCACCGCTGACGACGACCTTGGTGAAGTCCTCGTTGAAGATGTCCCGCACGACCCGGACGGTCATGTCCGGCTCGCCGTACAGCAGCGTCGGCGCGCTGCCGCCGTTCTTGGACTTCTTCTTGATCTCCTCCCACTGCGCCTGCAGCCGCTCGACGTCCCGGCGCAGCTCGTCCTCGCTCGCACCCTCGGCGGCGGTGCGCACGATGACGCCCGCGTCCTCGGGGACGATCTTCTTGAGGATGGTCTTCAGCCGCGCCCGCTCGGTGTCGGGCAGCTTGCGGCTGATGCCGGTCATCGAGCCCTCGGGCACGTACACGAGGTAGCGGCCCGGGAGGGAGACCTGGCTGGTGAGCCGGGCGCCCTTGTGCCCGATCGGGTCCTTGGTGACCTGCACCAGGACCGACTGGCCGGACTTCAGCGCGGACTCGATGCGGCGCGGACCGCCCGACATGCCGAGCGCCTCGAAGTTGACCTCACCGGCGTACAGCACGGCGTTGCGGCCCTTGCCGATGTCGATGAAGGCGGCCTCCATCGACGGCAGCACGTTCTGCACCTTGCCGAGGTAGACGTTGCCGACGTACGAGGTCGCCTGCTCCTTGTTGACGTAGTGCTCGACGAGCACGCCGTCCTCCAGGACGCCGATCTGCGTACGGTCGCCGTGCTGGCGGACCACCATGACGCGCTCGACGGCCTCGCGGCGGGCCAGGAACTCGGCCTCGGTGATGATCGGCACCCGGCGGCGGCCCTGCTCACGGCCCTCGCGGCGGCGCTGCTTCTTCGCCTCCAGACGCGTGGAGCCCTTGATGGACTGCACCTCGTCCGACGGCTCGGCCTTCGGACGGGGCTCGCGGACCTTGACGACGGTGCGCTCGGGGTCGTCGGTGGCCGCCTCGGGCTCACCTCCGCCGTCACCGGCGCGACGACGACGGCGACGGCGGCGCCGGCTGCTGGTGGACCCGGAGTCCTCCCGGCCCTCGGCCGACTCGGCGTCGTCCTCGGCGTCCTCCTCGATCTGCTCGGCGGTGTCCTCGGCGTCCTGGACGGCCTGCTCGGCGGAGACCCGCTCGGCGTCGGCGTCCGCGTCCGCGGGCTCGCCGCCCTCGACGTCGGTCTCGGCCAGGTCGCCGCGCCGGCGGCGACGGCCGCCGCGGCGACGGCGACGGCGCGAACCGGCGGCCTCGCTGTCGTCCTGGTCGTCGGCCTCGGCGTGGTCCTCGGGCTGCTCCTCGGCCTCCTCCGCCTCGTCCTCGGCGCGGGTCACGGGAGCGGCCTCGGGCTCCTCGTCCGCGCCCCGGCGCCGGCGACGGCGGCGGGAGGCGGCGGGCTGCTCCTCCGGGAACTCCTCGGTCCGCTCCGGCTCCGCCGCCGGTTCGACGGTCTCGGCGGCCGCTTCGGCGGCGGCCCGCTCCGGGGTCTGGAAGCGGGGCTCGGTGAACACCGGCGGCTGGAACACGGCGACGGCCGGACGCGCGGGGCGCCGCGTCGACGTCTCCGCCTCACCGGACTCGGCGGGCTCGGCGAAGCCGGCGGCGGCCTTGCGGACCACCCGGCGCCGGCGCCGCGGAGCGGCCTCGTCGGCTACGGGCTCGGGGGCCTGCGCGGGCTGCTCGGGGGCCTGCACGGGCTCAGAAGCCCGCACGGCCTCGGGGGCCTGCACGGCCTCGGGGGTCTCGGTCACCGGGGCCGCCTCGGCGGCGGGCGCCTCGGCACGCCGCGTGGCGCGGCGCCGGGTACGGCGCGGAGCGGCGTCCTCGGACGTGCCGGCGCCGGACTCCGCCGTCCCGGCGGTCTCGGGTGCCTCGGCGGTCTCGGCAGTCCCGGTGGGCGCCTCCGGGGAGGCCGCACTGCGCGTGGCCCGACGCCGGGTGCGGCGCGGGGCCGCCTCCTCGGTGGTGGTCTCCGCGACCTCGGGGGCGGCCTCCGGGGTTCCGGAGGTGGTCACCGGGGTTTCGGAGGTGGTCACCGGGGTTTCGGCGGTCACCGTCGGCGAGGTCACGCTCCGGGTCGCGCGACGCCGGGTACGGCGCGGGGCCGCCTCCTCGGTCGGGTTCGCGGCGACAGCGGGCTGCTCGGGAGCCGTCCCGGCCGCGGCGGGCGCCGCCGGTACGACGGTCTCGGCGGCCTCCGCCGACTCCGGTGCCCCGGCCGACGCGACCGCCCGGCGGACGACACGCCGACGCCGGGGCGCGGCGACCGGAGCCTCGACGGGCTCGGCCTCCTTCTCCGCCTCGACGCCTTCCTGCTCCACGAGCTCATCGGGCTCGGGGGCCTCCGCGGCCGGTATGGCCGGCGCGACGGTCTCGGCCGTCGTGTCGGCCGCCCCGGCGGGCGGACCCGCCGGGCGGGACGCGGCACGGCGCCGCCGCCTCGGCGGCAGGGTGTCGCTGGGAGTGTTCAGTTCGGAGCCCTCCACGGGCTCGATCGGTTCGAGCATGCGGGCGTTTCTCCCGTCAGGCTCCCGGGCGCCGCGCCTGGCCCGGCGATGCCGGTGACGTCCGCGGCTCGCGCGGTGCGCGATCGCCGCCGTCCGGGGCGCGGGCGCCGCACGGGAGCACTCTGTGTCCTGTCTCGCCGGTTCCGTACGCTGAATGCGTACGGCCTGGCGAAAGTCTTCTGGTCGGTGCGCTGCCCGACCCAGGTGGCTCCCGAGTTCGAGGGCGGCGCTTACGACGTCCGTCCCTTCGCGGGACCTTCCTTACGCCGGCGCCGTCGCGGTGGCAGTGGCGCCGGCCGGTTGCGGCTCGGACGCTGCTGCCTCGCGGTCGGGCGCGAGCGGGTCGGTCACCGTGCCGGTCTCTTCATCGAGCAGCCCCTGCGCCAGCCTGGTCACCGCTGCGGGGACCGGCGGCGCCAGGTCGGCCACGGCGCGGAGACCGGACAGGACGTCGTCGGGTCGTACGGCAGGCGTCACGTGCCGAACAACCAGCCGCAGTATCGCACAGGGCTGGCCGGTCGGCCCAGTAAGGAGCGCGGCGGCAGCCGTTCCGGTGGCGTCGACGCCCCCGTCGGGATGCGGCGGGCGCGTTTCCACGCTCTCCAGCCCCACGACCGCCGAGCGGGCGTCGAAGGTGCGGACGCCGTTCTTGGTCCGGCGCTGGACCTCGACGGTCCCGGCCGCGTTGAAGGCGTCCACCGCACGGTGGGCGTCCTCGGGGCCGACTCCGTCCAGCCGCAGCTCCCACACGGAGGCCGTCAGCCGGTCCGCGAGACCCGGGGTGCGGGCCTCGACCGCCTCGATGATGTCGAGCCCGGCGGGCATCGACTCGTCGAGCAGGCCCCGGAGCCGCTCCGGGTCACGCGGCTCGGTGAGCGCGATCTCCAGGTACTCCGCCTCACTGCCCGTGCCGGTGGGTGCGGCATTGGCGTACGACACCTTCGGGTGCGGTGTGAACCCCGCCGAGTACGCCATCGGCACCTCGGCACGGCGCAGCGCACGCTCGAAGGCGCGCTGGAAGTCACGGTGGCTGGTGAACCGGAGGCGGCCGCGCTTGGTGTAGCGCAGTCGGATGCGCTGCACCGCGGGTGCGGGCGGCGGGCCTTCGGGCTGTCGCTTGCCCAGTGTTGTTCAGTCCTTCGTGAGAGCGGTCGTACTTCCACCAAGAGTACGTGCCTCCGGGCCGATAGGTTCCCGCCGGTGCGTGAGCTGCGGTTCCTTCCCCGCACCTGCCGGTTCGCCGAGCAGCGCCCGCCGGAAGTCGGCGCGTGCCCGCCGCACCGACGCGCGGGCGGCGTCGAGGGCCTGCCGGCCGGCCCGGCCCACCGCGCGGGCGGCCTCCCCGAGAGGCCGCAGCACCGCGTCGCGCACCACGTGCCCCACCGGGGTCAGCACGCTCCGGTACACCCACCGCACCGGCTCCACGAACACCCACCGGAAAAGCGTCCCCAGCCACCGTCCGACGGCGAGCGAGACACGCCCGGCGACGCGCCAGGCGTGCCCCAGGGCGTCCCCGACCTCCCGCGCGACGATCGCGAGCACACGGCCGACGGGCACCAGCACCCAGCGCCACACCGCGAGCGCGGGCAGCACCAGCAGGATCCGGGTGATCCAGTACAGCCCCGTGCCGACCCCGGTGACGACCGTCGTCACCAGCCACACCAGCCCCTTCGCGCACCAAGCGATCGCCCGCCCCACCGGTGTCAGAACCCACCGGTACAGCCACCCCGAGGGCACGACGACGAGATACCGCCCCAGCCACGCCACACCCGCCCACACCCCGGCCCCCATCGCGGCGAGCACATGACCGAGCGGCGTCAGCACGCGCGCGTACAGCCACGCGACCCCATGACCGAAGGGAGTCAGCACATGGCGGTGGAACGCGACGGCCGGAAGGACCACCAGCACCTTCCCGAGCCACGCCAGCCCCTTGCCGAACGGCACGAGGACATACCGCCACAACCCCACGAACGGCCACACGAACACCGCCCGCCCCACCCACAGCAGCGCCCGCCCGAGCGGCCGCAGCAGCGTGTCGTTCAGGAACCGCCCGGCGACGACCAGCGCGTCCCACACCATCCGCACCGGCACGACCAGCACCAGCACCACGATCCGCACCGGGACGCGGATCGCCACGGCGAGACACCCCTCGCCCGCGGGCGCGGCGGCCGGCGGACCGGCCGGCTTCTCGAGATCCATACCTACGGAGACGCAGGCGCGGCCCGCCCGGATCCCACGCTCATCATGTTGTCCACTTCATATGCTGAACACCGATCAGACATAAGAATTCCGCGACTTATGTAAAACAATTTTCCCTACGGCCGTTCACTCATTCGCCACGCATCCAAGCGAAACAGACGCCGTTAGTCGCTATATGACGAAGGCAAGCATGTCAGGGCTCATCAAGTCCGACAGGGGGAATTCGTGGAAATCCGACCTCGCCGGCCGCTGGATCGGCGAGGCCGACTGACATGAATGACGAACGCTACGACCCTCTCGTCTACGCGGAGCCCATGGAATCGTCCGTACCGCACTGGGACCCGGCCGAGGAACTCGCCTACCTCCTCCAGGAGGCCCGCGGCGAGGAGTCCTCCGGAGTCACCATGCCGCAGCCCCGCGAGGAGGCCTCGGTCACCACTCCCCCGACCGGCAGCCCCATGGGCAACCTGCAGGAGATCACGGCGGAACTGCCACCCCTGCGCGCGGCACCGCGCGGCCACCGCAAACCCCCGCGCAAACCCCCGCGCAGACGCCCCGACGCACTGCGCCTCGCCAGCTACGCCATCGCCGCCCTGGCAGCGGTCACCGTGTCGATGGTGAGCGTCTTCAGCGGCGTCGTCACCTACGAACCCCTGCTCCTCGTCACCACGGCCCACAGCAAGGGCAGTTCCTCGGCCTGGTGGCCCGTGCTGGTCTACGGCCCCTGGCTGGCCGGCTCGTTGTCCATCCTCCGCGCGGCACTGCACCAACGGCGCGCCCTGCACTCGTGGTTCGTCGTCCTCCTCTTCTCGTCCGTCGCCATCATGCTCTGCGTGGCCCAGGCCCCCCGGACGATCACCGACACCGCCGCCGCGGCCCTCCCGGGCGTGGCCGCCCTGGCCTGCTTCCAGCAACTCGTCCGCCAGATCACCCTCACCCGCCCGCCCCGCCGCACCTCGCCCCGCCACCGGCTGCGGTCCACCCTGGACCACCCCGCGCCGCTCACCGACCCCGGCAAACAGGAACGCTTCCGGGCCCCGACCCACTCCTACCGGCGTGACACGCCATCCACCCGGCACCCCGGACAGCACACCCCGTAAGCCCTCCTGCTGCCGGCGGCCCGATGCGCCACCGACAGCGGGAGGAACCTCTCAGCGGCCCCCGCCGACGGCGGGGGCCGCGTCGCGCCGACCGGGCCTCTCCAGGACGCGGCCGCGGAGAAACCCGTACTCCTCGCGCGGGTGAGACCGATCTCGACGCCCGCGCCCAGGCGGTTCCACCAGCGGAGACAACCCTCCACGACCCGGGCCTGTGACACCGCCCCGGCCGATGGGTCTCCGAGGCGGACGGGAGCGGAGACTACTGGTACATGTGGTCGAATAAGGAAGAATGGAACAGAGCGGAGGACACGCCACCTGCTACGTCGTCACCGCCAGGGGCACCGCCTGAAGCAGGTGCCGGAAGTCCGTGACCAGACGGCCCGGAGCAGGAGTGCCTGGCGAATCGTGCTCCTGCTGGTGCGGGACGCCGCGGAGATGACCAGCGTTGATCATCTGGACGAGATCGCCCACACCTCGGCGGCGTCCGTCCCTTGCCCGCTCACTCCAGTCCACCGAGGCGGAGGGCATCCTTCATCTCGCTGAGCTTCGCGGCTGCCGTCTCGGTCCACTCCTGCGGCTGTCCAGCGACACGGAGGGCATCCTCAATCTCACTGAGCTTCACGGAGGACAGCACGCCTGCCCGCTCGACCAGGTCGTCCCGGGACACGATGGTCAGCCACGTGCACGGGATGAAGCCTGGACGCGGGAACGCGAACCGCAGCACGCCTTCAAAGGGCAGTCCTTCCGTGGCGCCCACGGTCACTTCCACGCCCAGACCGCTGATGTCGACGCCCGCCGGGGCGACGACCTGCATCGCCCGGAGCCCGGACGCCTCGTCTCCCGACAGCAGCACGACCGGCCGTCGCTCATCGAACTCGACCCACCAGACTTCGCCGTGTCGCATATGCCCTCCTGGCACGATCTGCGGTGATGGCGCTATGAAAAACGGGTGCGGCCACCATTGATCACCGGTGTGTGAAGACTGGAGATCATGCGGCGGCGGAGGAGATGTTCCAGATTTCCAAGGGACTTGCGGGACTTGACGAACATCAGGTGCGACGCTGGGACTCCTGGTACCGCCGGGTCACCCTCGCCCTGCTCGTCCACGCCTTCCTCGCCGTCACCACGGCCCTCGAACGCCGCGAGCAGGCCCCGCCCGAAGACGGGACCAGCCCCGACGGACTGATCCCCCTCACCTGTGACGAGATCCAGCGCCTGTTCATCGCCCTGATCGTTCAACCAGTCCGCGACACCGCCCACCGACTGCGCTGGTCCTCCTGGCGCCGACACCACCAGGCCCGCGCCCGCCACAGTCACCACCGCCACCAAGCCGCCCTTCACCCATGAAGATCACGATCCACGGCTGGAGTACCAGCGAGCCACCCGTTCCTCACGACGCGGCCTCACCGTGCAAGGACGTCATCGAGCGCCGACACCATTGAACCCCCTCCGGGGCGGAGGGGGCTCAGCAGTCGCCGGAATGCTTCAGCGAGGCTCTCCGAGAGCCTCAGACCCACTCCAACCTCTGAGTGGATGACCGAGACCCCTCCCGGGCCCGGCAGAGGCGCACAAGGCCCACTCCGCTGAGCTGGCTGCCGACGACTCGAAGACCCGACAGCAGCCAGCGCAGCAATCACCTCGTCCTCACCAGCCCCTGCCAGGGCATCCATCACCCGAACGAGTACGGCACTCGCCTCAGTGCGAGTGCCCGCTCGGCGCCGGCGCGCTGTTCTTGACCGTCAGAGGAAGCAGCTTCTTCCCGGTGGGGCCGATCTGGATGGACGTGTCCATCTGGGGGCACACGCCGCAGTCGAAGCACGGGGTCCAGCGGCAGTCCTCGACCTCCGTCTCGTCGAGGGCGTCCTGCCAGTCCTCCCAGAGCCAGTCCTTGTCGAGGCCGGAGTCGAGGTGGTCCCAGGGGAGGACCTCCTCGTAGGTGCGCTCGCGGGTGGTGTACCAGTCGACGTCGACGCCGAAGGGGGCCAGCGCCTTGTCGGCACAGTTCATCCAGCGGTCGTACGAGAAGTGCTCGCGCCAGCCGTCGAAGCGGCCGCCGTCGTCGTAGACCGCGCGGATGACCGCGCCGATGCGGCGGTCGCCGCGGGAGAGCAGGCCCTCGACGATGCCGGGCTTGCCGTCGTGGTAGCGGAAGCCGATCGAGCGGCCGTACTTCTTGTCGCCGCGGATCTTGTCGCGGAGCTTGGCCAGGCGCTCGTCGGTCTGCTCGGCGGAGAGCTGCGGGGCCCACTGGAAGGGGGTGTGCGGCTTGGGGACGAAGCCGCCGATGGAGACCGTGCAGCGGATGTCGTTGGAGCCGGAGACCTCGCGGCCCTTGGCGATCACGCGGGTGGCCATGTCGGCGATCTGGAGGACGTCGTCATCGGTCTCGGTGGGCAGGCCGCACATGAAGTACAGCTTCACCTGGCGCCAGCCGTTGCCGTAGGCGGTGGCGACGGTCCGGATGAGGTCGTCCTCGGAGACCATCTTGTTGATGACCTTGCGGATGCGCTCCGAGCCGCCCTCGGGGGCGAAGGTGAGGCCGGAGCGGCGGCCGTTGCGGGTCAGCTCGTTCGCCAGGTCGATGTTGAAGGCGTCGACGCGGGTGGAGGGGAGGGAGAGGCCGATCTTGTCGTCCTCGTAGCGGTCGGCGAGGCCCTTGGCGATGTCGCCGATCTCCGAGTGGTCGGCGGAGGAGAGGGAGAGCAGGCCGACCTCCTCGAAGCCCGTGGCCTTCAGGCCCTTGTCGACCATCTCGCCGATGCCGGTGATCGAGCGCTCCCGGACCGGGCGGGTGATCATGCCGGCCTGGCAGAAGCGGCAGCCGCGGGTGCAGCCGCGGAAGATCTCCACGGACATGCGCTCGTGGACGGTCTCGGCGAGCGGGACGAGGGGCTGCTTGGGGTAGGGCCACTCGTCGAGGTCCATGACCGTGTGCTTGGAGACGCGCCACGGGACGCCCGACTTGTTCGGCACCACGCGGGCGATGCGGCCGTCGGGGAGGTACTCGACGTCGTAGAAGCCGGGGACGTACACCCCGCCGGTCTTCGCCAGGCGGAAGAGGAGTTCCTCGCGGCCGCCGGGGCGTCCCTCCTCCTTCCAGGCGCGGATGATCCGCGTGACCTCCAGGACGGCCTGCTCGCCGTCGCCGATGACCGCGCAGTCGATGAAGTCGGCGATCGGCTCGGGGTTGAAGGCGGCGTGGCCGCCGGCCATGACGATCGGGTCGTCGAGGCCGCGGTCCTTGGCTTCCAGGGGGATGCCGGCCAGGTCGAGGGCGGTGAGCATGTTGGTGTAGCCGAGCTCGGTGGAGAAGCTCAGGCCGAACACGTCGAAGGCCTTCACCGGGCGGTGGCTGTCGACCGTGAACTGCGGGACGCGGTGCTCCCGCATCAGCGCTTCCAGGTCCGGCCAGACGCTGTAGGTGCGCTCGGCGAGGACGCCGTCCTGTTCGTTGAGGACCTCGTAGAGGATCATGACGCCCTGGTTGGGCAGTCCGACCTCGTAGGCGTCGGGGTACATGAGCGCCCAGCGGACGTCGCAGCTCTCCCACGGCTTGACCGTGGAGTTGAGCTCTCCGCCGACGTACTGGATCGGCTTCTGCACATGCGGGAGCAGAGCTTCGAGCTGCGGGAACACAGACTCGGCGGCTTCGGCAGGCATCTCGCGAACCTTTGTGTGCTGAGTGGGGTGACCATTCAGCGTAACGCGGCCGGAGGGGTAGTCCCTACGTCGTCCAGGGCCGGAGGTCCTTGGTGATCGAGGTCCAGGCTTCGGGGAGGGCGGCCTCGGCGCGTTCCGCGCGGTGTTCCTCGCGGGCGTGGAGGACGCCGTAGGTGAAGGCGCTCTCGCCCGCCGCGTGGGCGACGGCGGCGAGCTCGCGGAGGGTCTGGCGGGCCATGACGCTGTCCTGGTGGTCGCCGAGCAGGCCCTGGAGCGACTTCATGGCCTTGACGAGGTCGTTCGCCGGTTCGCCGAGTGCGGGGGCGGCGGCCTCGGCGGCGTAGCGGGTGCGCTTGGTCTTCTTGCGGGCCTCGTGCAGGGCGACGTCGCGGTCGGTGCCGGGCGGGAGGTCCAGGGCGCGGGTGACGAGGCCGGTCAGCTTGTCGAGGTCCTTGCGCACGGCCTTGGTGAGGGTCTTCTCCGGTGTGGTCGCGGCCTTCTTGCGCAGGGGCGGGTCGGTGAGCAGGGCGTCCAGGGTGTCGAGGAGGGTGAGGTACCGGCGGGTGTCGAGGATGCCGGTGAGGCGGCCGTGGGCTCCGGCGTGGCGGGCCTCGGCCCAGGTGGTGAGCCGGTGTCCGACGGGGCCGGCGACGAGGGTGTCGGGCAGGTCGGCGAGGGAGGACCGGAGGCGTTCGGCGAGCACCTCCTGGTCGCGGTCCAGGCCCAGCTCGGCGGCCAGCCACTTGAGGTCGTCGCCGACGGGGTCGGTCGCCTCGCGGTCGAGGATGCCGCGGAAGGTGCGGAAGGTGCTGCGCAGGCGGCGGGTGGCGACTCTCATGCGGTGCACGGAGTCGGGGACGTCCTGGCGTACGGCGGGGTCGAGCTCGACGAGGGCGTCGCGCTGGGCGCGGACGTAGGCGAGGACGTGGTCGCCGGCGGTGACAGGTTTCCCGGTCGCCCGTGGCTTGTGTTTCCGCCGGGGGGCCGCCTCCGGTGCCGTGGCGGGTGTGTCCGTCGTCGCCGTGGCCGTGGTGCCGTCCGGTGTCGTGTCGGCCAGTGCCCTGGCGAGTTTGGAGGCGGACTTCGAGGGGCGTGCGCCGGCCTTGCGCAGGCGTTTCTCCACCTTGTCGAGGAAGGCGGGGTCGCCGTCGTCGGCGAGTTCGACCTCGATCTCGGTCCACCGGGCGGTGCCGCCGTCGCCGGTGAGGCGTTCGGCGTGGACGGTGTCGACGCTGACCTCGGCGAGCAGTCGGCCGTCGGCGTCGACCAGGTGGCGTACGTCGCGGTCGGAGCGCAGTCGGACGACGGGCAGCAGTGCGTGGTCGCGGACGCGGGAGCGGACGAGGGCGGCGAGTTCGTCGGGGAGGGTGTCGGAGAGCGGGGCGCGGATCTCGTCGCGCACTCCGGGGGCGACGGGGAACTTCAGGTGCCAGCCGGCGTCGGAGCCGCCGGTGCGGCGGCGCAGGGTGACGGAGGACGCGGCGAGGCGTTCGTCGGCGGTGTCGTGGTAGGTGGCGTCGAGGTGGGTGACGCCCTTGTCGAGGACGGTCGCCACGCCGGGGACGCGGGTCAGGTCGGGCAGCCCGCTGTCGTCGGATTCGTACTTTCGTTCGATTTCACGCTTGGTGTCCGCCATAAGGTGCGTCTATCCGCTGTGCGGCGGATCTAGTCGTCGGGGAGCGGAGCGGCGGTGGGTCCCGACGCTTCGCGCCCCGACGGTTCACGCGGACATCGGCCGTTGTATCCGGATGGACTGCAGCAGGCCCACGGCCAGCCATACGGCGAACATGGAGGAGCCGCCGTAGGAGACGAACGGCAGGGGCAGGCCGGTGACGGGCATGATGCCGAGGGTCATGCCGATGTTCTCGAAGGACTGGAAGGCGAACCAGGCGACGATGCCGGCGGCGACGATCGTGCCGTACAGGTCGGTGGTGTCGCGGGCGATGCGGCAGGCGCGCCAGAGGATGATGCCGAGCAGGCCGATGATCAGTGCGCCGCCGACGAAGCCGAGTTCCTCGCCGGCGACGGTGAAGACGAAGTCGGTCTGCTGTTCGGGCACGAACTGGCCGGTGGTCTGGGAGCCGTGGAAGAGGCCGGAGCCGGTCAGTCCGCCGGAGCCGATGGCGATGCGTGCCTGGTTGGTGTTGTAGCCGACGCCGGCGGGGTCGAGCTCGGGGTTGGCGAAGGCGGCGAAGCGGTTGATCTGGTACTCGTCGAGGATGCCGAGCTGCCAGACGGTGACGGCGCCGGCCGCTCCGGCGCCGAGCAGGCCGAAGACCCAGCGGTTGGAGGCGCCGGAGGCGAGCAGCACGCCGAGCACGATGACGACCATGACCATGACCGACCCGAGGTCGGGCATGAGCATCACGATCAGCATGGGGACGACGGCCAGGCCGAGGGCCTGGAGGACCGTGCGGTGATCGGGATACGGCTTGTCGCCCGCGTCGACGCGGGCGGCGAGCAGCATCGCCATGCCCAGGATGATCGTGACCTTCACGAACTCGGAGGGCTGGAGGGAGAAGCCGCCGGGGAGCTTGATCCAGGAGTGGGCGCCGTTGATGGTGGAGCCCAGCGGGGTGAGCACCAGCAGGATCAGGAAGACCGAGGCGCCGTACAGCAGGGGCACGGCCGTGCGCAGGGTGCGGTGGCCGAGCCAGAGGGCGCCGATCATCAGGGCCAGTCCGATGCCGGTGTTGAGCCAGTGCCGGACGAGGAAGTAGTAGGGGTCGCCCTGGTTGAGTTCGGTGCGGTTGCGGGTGGCCGAGTAGACCAGGAGCGAGCCCAGCAGGGACAGGGCGAGCGCCGAGAACAGTATCGGCCAGTCGAGGCGGCGGGCCAGGGAGTCGCGGGCGAAGACCCGTGTCCAGCCGGCCCGCTCCGGTCCGTATCCGGAGACCTGGAAGCTGTTGGCGCCGGTCATGACGCCGTCCCCCGGGTTCCGGTACGGCCGGACCGGTGGCGTGCGCGGCAGCGGGGGTGTCCGTCGCCGCGTCGTGGTTCGCCGCGTCGTGGTCCGCCGCCCCGTCGTCGCTCACGGCGGCGGGTGTCCCGGTTGGTGTTCTCCGGTGAGGGGACCGTGCCGGCCTGCTGCGGGTCGGCCGGGTCGCCCTGCGGGGTGGTGGCCTGCGCGTCGGGCGAGGGGGTCGCCCGGTCCTTGGCGGGGTCCTTGGAGATCTTCGGGGACGTGATGGTGCCGTCCGTGCGGACCTTGGGGAGGTTCTTCTGCGGCGTGGACAGCAGCGCCTTCTTCTTGTCGATCTCGCCGTCCTCGGAGACGCCGTACAGGGCGTTGTAGATGTTGCGCACGGCGGGGCCCGAGGCGCCGGAGCCCGTGCCGCCCTGGGAGATCGTCATGACGATCGAGTAGTCCTTGGTGTACGTGGCGAACCACGAGGTGGTCTGCTTGCCGTAGACCTCGGCGGTGCCGGTCTTGGCGTGCATCGGGATCTCGTCCTGTGGCCAGCCCCCGAATCGCCACGCGGCCGTACCGCGGGTGGCGACTCCTTCGAGGGCTTCGTCTATCTGGCTGAGCGTCTTCTTCGTCATCGGCAGCTTGCCGTGCGACCGGGGCTCGATCTCCGTGACCGTCTTGCCGTCGGGGCTGATGACGGCCTTGCCGACGGTGGGGTCGTAGAGGGTGCCGCCGTTGGAGATGGCCGCGTAGATGGTGGCCATCTGGATGGGGGTGACGAGCGTGTCGCCCTGGCCGATGGAGTAGTTGACGGAGTCACCCGCGCGCAGCCGGTTGCCTTCGAGGCAGTTCTCGTAGGCGATCTTCTCGGCGTAGCTGCCGTCCTTCTTCCCGTACTTGCACCAGGCGTCCTTGTTGGCCTCCCAGTAGTCCAGCTTCCACTGGCGGTCGGGGACGCGGCCGGTGACCTCGTTGGGCAGGTCGATGCCGGTCTCCTCGCCGAGGCCGAACTGGTGGGCGGTCTTGTAGAACCAGTCGTCGGCGTTCTTCTTCGGCTTGTTGCCGCCGTCGCGCTTCCATTCCTCGTGGGAGAGGGCGTAGAAGACGGTGTCGCAGGAGACCTCCAGGGCGCGGCCGAGGCTGATCGGGCCGTGGTTCTGGGACTCGAAGTTCTTGAAGACCTGTCCGCCGATGGAGTACGAGCTGGAGCAGTTGTAGGGGCCTTCGAAGGAGTAGCCGGCGTTGATCGCGGCGGCCGTGGGGATGACCTTGAAGATGGAGCCGGGTGCCGACTGGCCCTGGATGGCGCGGTTGAGCAGCGGGTAGTTGGACTTCTTGCCGGTGAGGTCGGCGTAGTCCTTGGCGGAGATGCCGCCGACCCAGGCGTTGGGGTCGTAGGTGGGGTTGGAGGCCATGGCGACGACGCGGCCGGTCTTGGCCTCCATGACGACGACGGCGCCGGAGTCGGCCTCGTAGTTGCGGTTGGTGTTGCGGTCGTGCTGCTTGCGGGCTTCCTTCATCGCCTCGTTCAGCTCGTACTCGGCGATGCGCTGGACGCGGGCGTCGATGCTGGTGACGAGGTTGGCACCGGGCCGGGCGGGGTCGGACTCGGCCTCGCCGATGACGCGGCCGAGGTTGTCGACCTCGTAGCGGGTGACGCCGGCCTTGCCGCGCAGCTGCTTGTCGTACTGGCGCTCCAGCCCGGAGCGGCCGACCATGTCGGAGCGCAGGTAGGGCGAGCTGGTGTCCTGGGCCTTCGTGATCTCCTCGTCGGTGACGGGCGAGAGGTAGCCGAGGACCTGGGCGGTGTTGGCCTTGCCGGGGGCGGCGTAGCGGCGCAGGGCCTGCGGCTCGGCGGTGATGCCGGGGAAGTCCTCGGCGCGCTCGCGGATCTGCAGGGCCTGTTTGGGGGTGGCCTCGTCGGTGATGGGGATGGGCTGGTACGGCGAGCCGTTCCAGCAGGGCTGGGGGGTCTCGGCGTCGCAGAGGCGGACCTTCTGGAGGACCTCCTCGGCGTCCATGCCGAGGACGCCGGCGAGTTTGATGAGGACCGCCTTGCCGTCGTCCTTCATCTTCAGCAGGTCGGTGCGGGAGGCGGAGACGACCAGGCGGGTCTCGTTGTCGGCGAGGGGCACTCCGCGCGCGTCCAGGATGGAGCCGCGGACGGCGGGCTGGACGACCTGCTGGACGTGGTTGCCGGAGGCCTCCTTGGCGTACTGGTCGCCCTCGCGGATCTGGAGGTACCACAGGCGCCCGCCGAGGGTGCCGAGGAGGGAGATGACGAGGACCTGGATGACGACGAGCCGGATCTGGACCCGCGGGCTGCGACCGGTCTCCGGGATGTTGGTCACGCGGCTTCCTCCTCTCTCAGAGCGCGTGCGCGTGTGCGGGTACGAGTGAGGAACGGCCGGGCCATGTGCCCGCGTTCCGTCGCCGTTCACTCGTTCCGGTGAAGTTGTGCGAGGTCACAGGCGCTTGACCCCCTTGATGCGTCCGGCACGGGCCACCCGGGCGCGGGCCGCCTTGACCCGCAGTCCGCCCCGCTGCCCGCCGATGCGCAGTCCGGTGCCGCCGGAGAGCCAGCCGGAGGCGATGTCACCGGACTTGGCGGGGTTGGTCTCGGCGAGCGGGTCGTTCTCGGCGCGCCGGGCCAGGGCCATGACGCCGGGGACGACGAACGGCGCGAGCAGCAGGTCGTACAGGGCGGCGGTGAACAGCAGTCCGCCCAGGCCGACATGGCGGGCGGCGGTGTCGCCGACGAGGGCGCCGACACCGGCGTAGAGCAGGGTGGAGCCGACGGCGGCGGCGACGACCACGACCATCGGGCCGGTCGCCGACTTCACCTGGCCGCTCTCGGGTTTGACGAGTCCGGCGAGGTAGCCGATGACGCACAGCACGAGGGCGTAGCGTCCGGCGGCGTGGTCGGCGGGCGGGGCGAGGTCGGCGAGGAGTCCGGCGGCGAAGCCGATGAGGGCGCCGCTGACATGGCCGTAGACCAGGGCGAGGCCGAGGACGGTGAGCAGCAGCAGGTCCGGGACGGCGCCCGGGAGGTGGAGCCGGGCGAGGACGCTCACCTGGATCACCAGGGCGACGACGATCAGCGAGCTGGAGAGCAGGATCCGGTTGACGCGCATGGGGTGACAGCTCCTACTGCTCTTGCTGGTTCAGGCCGTCGGCAGGGGCGGAGGGGGTGACGGTCACCGTCACGGTCGGTGTGGGCTTCGGCTCGGACTTCTCGGGCAGCACCGTGTCGCGCGGGTCCTTCTCGGGGGCCTGGACGACGACGCCGACGACGTCGAGCTTGCTGAAGCTGACGAACGGCGTGACGGAGAGGGTGCGGGTGAGGTCGCCGCCGGAGGGGTCGACGCGGGAGACGACGCCGACGGGAACGCCGGGCACGAACGGCTTGTCGGCCTGCGAGCCGAAGGTCACCAGGCGGTCGCCCTTCTTGATCTCGGCCTTGCCGTTGAGGAGTTCGACGCGCAGCGGGCGGTCGCCCTGGCCGGAGGCGAAGCCGAGTTCGTCGGTGGTCTCCATGCGGGTGCCGACGGTGAAGTCGGGGTCGGTGGCGAGCAGCACGGTGGCGGTGCTGGGGCCGACGGTGGTGACGCGGCCGACGAGTCCGTCGCCGTTGAGGACGGTCATGTCACGCTTGATGCCGTCGTCGGCGCCGGCGTCGATGGTGATGGTCCAGGAGAAGCCCTGGGCCGCCCCTATGGCGATGACCTGGGCGCCCTTGATGCCGTACTGGCCCTGGCCGGAGACCTTCAGCAGCTTGTCGAGCTGCTTGAGGCGGCTGCGGCTGCGGTCGTCGCTGCCGAGTTCGGCCTTGAGCGCGGCGTTCTCCCGCTCCAGTTCGGCGAGCCGGTCGTGCCGGTCGCCGGACTCGCGGACGGCGGAGACGGCGTTGCCGATCGGGTCGACCGCGCCGGACACGCCGTTCTCGATCGGGCCGAAGACGGTCGCCGCGGCCTGCCGGGCACCGTCGACCGGTGAATCCTCCCCGCCGCGGATGTCCACCGTGATCAGTGCGAACGCGATGGCGATCAGCAGCACCAGGAGCAGCCGGCTCTCTCGTGTGTCCCTCACGTGCGGCGGCCGTGCCTTCCTCGTCGAGAACGGGTATGAGGTGGGGGTCTGTTCAGGTGTATTGACGATGTATTGACGGTACGTCAAAGGTGCTTCGAGGCGTTATGGGGGAATTCGTGCCTCTATATCAACGATCCGCCGTACGGAAGAAGGTCGTCCCGTACGGCGGAATCGAAGAGTCGTGTCATCTGCGCGGCTGGGCGTCGAGCACCTGCTGAAGCGCCTCGAACTCCTCGACGCACTTGCCGGAACCGAGCGCCACGCTGTCCAGCGGGTCCTCGGCGATGTGGATGGGCATGCCCGTCTCCCGGCGCAACCGCTCGTCGAGGCCGCGCAACAGGGCTCCGCCGCCGGTCAGGACGATTCCCCGGTCCATGATGTCGCCGGACAGCTCCGGCGGGCACTTGTCGAGGGTCGTCTTGACGGCGTCCACGATGGCGTTGACCGGCTCCTCGATCGCCTTGCGCACTTCGGCGGCGGAGATCACCACGGTCTTCGGCAGTCCGGAGACGAGGTCCCGGCCGCGGATCTCGGTGTGCTCGTCGGTGTCCAGGTCGTACGCCGAACCGATCGTGATCTTGATCTGTTCGGCCGTCCGCTCACCCAGCAGGAGGGAGTACTCCTTCTTGATGTGCTGGATGATCGCGTTGTCCAGCTCGTCGCCCGCGACGCGGATGGACTGGGCGGTGACGATGCCGCCGAGGGAGATGACCGCGACCTCCGTGGTGCCGCCGCCGATGTCCACCACCATGTTGCCGGTGGCCTCGTGGACCGGCAGCCCGGAGCCGATGGCGGCGGCCATGGGCTCCTCGATGATGTGCACCTGGCGGGCGCCGGCCTGCGACGACGCCTCGATGACGGCGCGGCGCTCGACGCCGGTGATGCCCGAGGGCACACAGACGACGACCCGCGGGCGAGCCAGATACCGCCGCTTGTGGATCTTCAGGATGAAGTAGCGGAGCATCCGCTCGGTGATCTCGAAGTCGGCGATGACGCCGTCCTTCAGCGGACGCACGGCAACGATGTTGCCGGGCGTGCGCCCGATCATCTTCTTCGCTTCGGCACCGACCGCGAGGATGCCACCGGTGTTGGTGTTGATCGCGACGACGGACGGCTCGTTGAGTACGATCCCACGACCCCTGACGTACACCAGCGTGTTGGCGGTCCCGAGGTCGACAGCCATGTCACGGCCGATGAACGACATTGAGTTCCCCATCAGGATTCGACTGGCCTTCCCACGAGCCCTTGAGAGCTCTTCAGGTCGGCGAAGTGGGTGCGGTGACGTGAAGGCTTCCATCGTAGACGCGCCTTCGCGAACACCGTGCGAGGGTCTTCGCCATTGTCATCAGATGGCGTCTTCCCCTGCTTGTGGAGACGGTCCATCGGGGGCATCCGTTCCCCCGAACGCCGCGCATATGCCAAAAAAAGGTCCGGGGGCAAAGCCCCCAGACCGTCCGACAGGCGGCCAAACGCGCTGGATGCGGCCGCGACGTGATCGTTATGCGCGAGGTCTGCGCACGTCCGGGTGCGCGGATTACGCGCGGCCCGGGAAGAAGATCTTCACCTCGCGCTCGGCGGACTCCTCGGAGTCGGAGGCGTGGATCAGGTTCTCCCGGACGATGACACCGAAGTCGCCGCGGATCGAACCCGGCGCGGCGGCGATCGGGTCGGTGGGACCGGCCAGTTGGCGCACCCCCTCGATGATCCGCTCACCCTCGACGATCATCGCCACGACCGGGCCGGAGGCCATGAACTCCACCAGCGGCTCGTAGAACGGCTTGCCCTTGTGCTCGCCGTAGTGCTGCTCCAGCGTGTCCTGGTCCAGGGTGCGTAGCTCCAGCGCGGTGATCCGCCAGCCCGCCTTGCGCTCGATACGGCTGATGATCTCGCCGGTCAGGCCACGACGTACGGCGTCGGGCTTGAGGAGGACGAGGGTGCGCTGGGTCACGACGGAGCTCCTTGTGCGTGAAGTGGTGCGGGGAGACGAGATTACCGGGCGTGTCGGGACATCTGTCACGCAGCGTCAGGACGGCCCGCCTGAGCGGCGAAACGCGCCTTCGCTTCGTCCACCTTTCGACCGAAGTGCACCGACGCCCACCACAGCAGCGCGAAGAGCGCGCCCATGAAGAACATCGTCGGGACGAAGACACCGGAGGCGATCAGGGTGATCTGCAGCGCCCAGCCGAGGGCCACCCCGCCGGGCCGGGTGATCACCCCGCACAGGGCCACGGACAGGAACATCGCGATGCCGCAGACCGTCCACACCGTGCCGGTGGACAGGTCCGGGTCCTTCATTGCGACCAGTCCGGCGAATCCGATGATGAAGAACTCGCCGATCAGGGTCGAAGCGCAGAGCGTACGCACGGGATCTCAGCCCCTCCCCAGGAGCAGTCGGGCCTCGCCGACGGTGATGACGGAACCGGTGACGAGCACACCGCCGCCCGCGAACTCGCCCTCCTCCTCGGCCAGCGTGATCGCGGCCTCCAGGGCGTCGGGCAGCCGCGGCTCGACCTGGACGCGGTCCTCGCCGAACACCTCGACGGCGATGCCCGCCAGTTCGTCGGCGTCCATCGCGCGGTGGCTGGAGTTCTGGGTGACGACGACCTCGGCGAAGACCGGCTCGAACGCCTCCAGCAGCCCGCGCACGTTCTTGTCGCCGCTCGCGCCGACCACGCCGATGAGCCGGCTGAACTGGAACGCCTCCCCGATCGCCGCGGCCGCCGCCCGCGCGCCCGCCGGGTTGTGGGCGGCGTCCAGGACGACGGTCGGCGACCGCCGTACGACCTCCAGCCGGCCCGGGGAGGCGACGGCGGCGAACGCCTTGCGCACGGTGTCGATGTCGAGCGGCCGGGCGTGCTGGGCGCCGACGCCGAAGAACGCCTCCACGGCGGCGAGCGCCACGGCCGCGTTGTGGGCCTGGTGTTCGCCGTGCAGCGGGAGGTACACCTCGGGGTACTCGCCGCCGAGTCCGCGCAACGTCACCTGCTGGCCGCCGACGGCGACCTGCCGGGCCACGACCCCGAACTCCAGCCCCTCCCGGGCCACCGTCGCGTCCACCTCGACGGCCTTCCTCAGCAGCACCTGCGCGGCGTCCACCGGCTGCTGCGCCATGATCACCGTCGCGTCCCGCTTGACGATGCCGGCCTTCTCCGTGGCGATCTCGGCGGGCGTGGTGCCGAGCCGGTCGGTGTGGTCGAGGTCGATGGGCGTCACCACGGCGACGCCGGCGTCGATCACGTTCGTCGCGTCCCAGCTGCCGCCCATGCCGACCTCGACGACCGCCACGTCCACGGGCGCGTCGGCGAAGGCGGCGTACGCCATGCCGGTGAGCACCTCGAAGAAGGACAGCCGGTACTCCTGCCGGGCGTCGACCATCTCGACGTACGGCTCGATGTCCCGGTACGTCTCGATGAACCGCTCGGCGGAGACCGGCGCCCCGTCGAGGCTGATCCGCTCGGTGATCGACTGGACGTGCGGGGAGGTGTAGCGGCCGGTGCGCAGCTCGAAGGCGCCGAGCAGGGCCTCGATCATGCGGGCGGTGGAGGTCTTGCCGTTGGTGCCGGTGATGTGGATCGAGGGGTACGAGCGCTGGGGCTCGCCCAGGACGTCCATCAGCGCGGCGATGCGGGCGACCGAGGGCTCGAGCTTGGTCTCGCCCCAGCGGGTGGCGAGCTCCGCCTCGACCTCGCGCAGGGCCTTGTCGACCTCGGGGTCCTCGGGGCGGGCGGGCACCTCCGCCTGGGGCGGGCCGCCCTGGGTGCGCAGGGTGCGGCTGCCGGCCTCGATCACCGCGAGGTCGGGGTCACGGCGGGTCTCCTCCTCGACGAGCTCCGTGAACTCGTCGAAGGTGTCGTCCGGGTCAGGACCTGCTGATTCTGGGCGCTCGCTCACGGTACCCAGTCTACGGAGCGGCCCGGGCGGCGCCCGGCTGGCCCGGAGTCCCGCGTCAGCCGAGCCATCGCCGCAGTCCCAGCCGGCCCCACAGGACGCTCGCGGCGAAGGACAGCACGGCGGCGGCCACCGCCGTCACGGCCAGTGCCACGGGTGCCGCGAACCCGTGCGGCACCCTCTCCGCCACGGGCCTGACCAGCAGCATCACGAACAGCAGATGCACCAGGTACGACCCGAACGACGCGTCCGACAGCCGCACCAGCACCGCCCGCACCTTCTCCGGCACCCGCACCCCGCACCCCGCGCCGAGCACGGCGAAGGTCAGCGCGGCCACCGCGACGCTCCCGTACGCGGCGGGGTGCCGCACGGTGAACTGGTACAGGGTGAGGGCGGCGAGCGCGACCGCGGCGCCCGCGAGCCACAGCGGGCGCGGGCCGCGCCGCCGGGCGGCGAGCAGGGCGGCGCCCGCCACCGCGTAACCCAGCGAGTACAGCGACACGCCCCAGTCCCAGGCGGGCAGCGGCAGCCCGGTGAGGGTCCGCGCGTCCCCGACGAGCGCCGGTGCGACGGCGAACGCGGTGAGCAGCAGCAGCGACCGGCGGGGCGTGGCGCGCCGCCGGAGGACGAGCACGACGACGCCGAGGAGCAGGAGGAGCGGTACGTAGACGTAGAGGTACCAGAGGTGGAAGGCGGCCTCCACGGAGCCGGACAGAGCCTGTACCGCCTCGTCGAAGCCGCCGTTCGAGGGCCGCCCGGACACGTACTGCCAGAGGAGGTAGACCGCCGTCCACACCGCCATCGGACGCAGGATCCGCCCGAGCCGGGTGAGGAGCTGGGCGTCGTCGCGTACCGGCGAGGCGACGAGGGCGGCCCAGCCGGCCATCGCGAAGAACGCGGGCACGGCGAACCGGCCGGCCGAGTCGCCGAGGATGCCGGCCGTACGGTGGCCCGCGTCGGAGAACTCGGCGGAGGCGTGCACCAGCACGACGGCGGCGGTGCAGACGACGCGCAGGAGGTCGATGTCGTACCGCCGGTCCCGGCCGGGTCTGCCCTGCTCGGCGCGTGCGGCGGGTGGTGCGGCGGTCGGGGTCGCGGTGCGGGGCATCGTGGGGGTGCTCCTGACGGCGTGGGCCTGGCGATGGGCAAAGCCGCAGGTTCCCCCGGGCGGGTTACACGACACCCACGACGACGTGAACGGCCCCCGACCAGAGCGGTCGGGGGCCGTGACTGGTCCGGGCCTTCCGTCAGGCGCCGGGCAGACGGTCCAGCTGGGACTGGATCCGGGTGATGTCCTCCTCCGCCTTGGCCAGGCGGGTGCGGATCTTGTCGACCACGTGGTCCGGGGCCTTCGCCAGGAACGCCTCGTTGCCGAGCTTCGCCGTCGCCTGGGACTTCTCCTTCTCGGCGGCGGCGAGGTCCTTGGCCAGGCGCTTCCGCTCCGCGGCCACGTCGATCACACCGGACAGGTCCAGCGCGACCTCCACGCCCGCGACCGGCAGGGTCGCCGTGGCCGTGAAGGGCTCCCCCTCCGGCTGGAGGCGCAGCAGCTGGCGGATCGCCGGCTCGTGCGCGGCGAGCGCCGTCCCGTCGAGCGTCAGCCGGGCCGGAACCCGCTGGCCCGGCTGGAGCCCCTGGTCGGCGCGGAAGCGGCGGACCTCGGTGATGACGGACTGCAGCGTCCCGATCTCCCGCTCGGCGTCGGCGTCCCGGAAGCCGCTGTCCTGCGGCCAGTCCGCGATGACGACCGACTCGCCCCCCGTCAGCGTCGTCCACAGCGTCTCGGTGACGAAGGGGACGACCGGGTGGAGGAGCCTGAGCGTGACGTCGAGGACCTCACCGAGGACCCGCTTGCTGACCTCGGCCGGCTCCCCGCCCGCCTGGAACGTCGTCTTGGACAGCTCGACGTACCAGTCGAAGACCTCGTCCCACGCGAAGTGGAACAGCGCGTCCGACAGCTTGGCGAACTGGAAGTCGTCGTAGTGCGCGTCGACTTCGGCGACGACCGAGTTCAGCCGGGACAGGATCCAGCGGTCGGTCGGCGACATCTCCGACGCGTCCGGCAGCGGGCCCTCGACCGTCGCGCCGTTCATCAGCGCGAAACGGGTCGCGTTCCAGATCTTGTTGGCGAAGTTGCGCGAGCCCTGGACCCAGTCCTCGCCGATCGGCACGTCGACACCGGGGTTGGCGCCGCGGGCGAGCGTGAACCTCAGCGCGTCGCTGCCGTACTTGTCCATCCAGTCCAGCGGGTTGACCGCGTTGCCGAAGGACTTCGACATCTTCTTGCCGAACTGGTCGCGGACCATGCCGTGCAGGGCGATGGTGTGGAACGGCGGGGTGCCGTCCATCGCGTACAGGCCGAACATCATCATCCGGGCGACCCAGAAGAAGAGGATGTCGTAGCCGGTGACCAGGACGGAGTTCGGGTAGAACTTCGCGAGCGACTCGGTCTGCTCGGGCCAGCCGAGCGTGGAGAACGGCCACAGGCCCGAGGAGAACCAGGTGTCGAGGACGTCGGTGTCCTGGTGCCAGCCCTCACCAGTCGGGGCCTCGTCGTCCGGTCCGACGCAGACGACCTCGCCGTTGGGCCCGTACCAGACCGGGATGCGGTGACCCCACCACAACTGCCGCGAGATGCACCAGTCGTGGAGGTTGTCGACCCAGTCGAAGTACCGCTTCTCCATCTCCTGCGGGTGGATCTTGACGCGGCCGTCGCGGACCGCGTCGCCGGCCGCCTTCGCCAGCGGGCCGACCTTGACCCACCACTGCATGGACAGGCGCGGCTCGATGGTGGTCTTGCAGCGCGAGCAGTGGCCGACCGAGTGGAGGTACGGCCGCTTCTCGGCGACGATCCGGCCCTCGGCGCGCAGCGCGGCGACGATGGCGGAGCGGGCCTCGAGCCGGTCCAGGCCCTGGAAGGGGCCGTGGGCGGTGATGACCGCGTGCTCGTCCATCACGGTGAGGGACGGCAGGTCGTGCCGCCGGCCGATCTCGAAGTCGTTCGGGTCGTGCGCCGGGGTGACCTTGACGGCACCCGTGCCGAACTCGGGGTCGACGTGCTCGTCGGCGACGACCGGGATGGAGCGGTCGGTCAGCGGCAGCTTGATGAGCTTGCCGACGAGGTGCTTGTAGCGCTCGTCCTCGGGGTGGACGGCGACGGCCGTGTCACCGAGCATCGTCTCGGCGCGGGTCGTGGCGACGACGATCGTCTCGTCCCCGTCGCCGTACTTCATGGAGACGAGCTCGCCGTCGTCGTCCTGGTACTCGACCTCGATGTCGGAGATCGCGGTCAGACAGCGCGGGCACCAGTTGATGATGCGCTCGGCGCGGTAGATCAGCTCGTCGTCGTAGAGCCGCTTGAAGATGGTCTGGACGGCCTTCGACAGGCCCTCGTCCATGGTGAAGCGCTCGCGCGTCCAGGCGACACCGTCGCCGAGGCGGCGCATCTGGCCGGAGATCTGCCCGCCGGACTCGCCCTTCCACTGCCAGACCCGCTCGACGAAGGCCTCACGGCCCAGGTCGTGGCGGGACTTGCCCTCCTTGGCGAGTTCGCGCTCGACGACGTTCTGCGTGGCGATGCCGGCGTGGTCCATGCCGGGCTGCCACAGCGTCTCGAAGCCCTGCATGCGCTTGCGGCGGGTCAGGGCGTCGATGAGCGTGTGCTCGAACGCGTGCCCGAGGTGCAGGCTGCCGGTGACGTTCGGCGGTGGGATGACGACGGTGAACGGCGGCTTCTCGCTCTTGGCGTCCGCCTCGAAGTAACCGCGCTCCACCCAGCGCTCGTACAGCGGCCCCTCTACATCGGCCGGCGCGTACTGGGTCGGCAGTTCGGTCGTGGGCGCTGGTGGCTGCTGATGAGCGTTCTCGGTCACGGGGCTCAGTTTAGAGGCGTCACGGGCCTGTCCCGAAACGCGTTTCGTTTGTAACGGTGCGCCCCCCGCTGGCCTGAACGTGTCATGCCTGAGCCAGGATGTCAGCAGCACATAAGCATCTGGAGGGGGAACCCAGTCATGAGTCACAACCAGCCGGGCCCGTACGGCGGGCAGCCACAGCAGCCCGGACCGTACGGCCAGCCGGGTCCTTACGGCCAGCCGCCGCAGGCTCCGCAGCCCGGCTACGGCTACCCCCAGCAGGCTCCCCCGCCCGGCCAGCCCGGATACGGCCATCCGCAGCAGCCCCCGTACGGCCAGCAGCCCCCGTACGGCCAGCAGCCGCCGTACGGTCAGCAGCCTCCCTACGGCCAGCCCCAGTACGGCATGCCGCCCCAGCCCCCGGCGTCGGGCG
>NZ_JBEZBE010000023.1:0-14359 GCF_040646935.1 Streptomyces sp. NPDC044984 | reverse complement strand
CGTACGTGCGTGCGGCGGCAAGAAGGCCGGGATCATCATCGGCGCGGTGGCGGTCGTCGCGGCCATCGGCGTCGGCGCGTACTTCGTGATCGGCGGAGGCGGCGGCGGTGCGGACATCGCGGACGACGGGCCGCACAAGCTGGAGCCGCCGGCCTCGGTCGGCGAGTACAAGAAGGGCGGCTCCGGTTCGAGCGACGGCGGTCCGACGGGGGCCGAATCCGCCGCCGACCTGGAGAAGCTCGGCATCGAGAGCGGCACGGTGGTGAAGGCGTCCTACACCAGCGGCTCGTCCACCGAGCTCGGCAAGGCCATGTCCTTCAACGGCGCCTACGGGGAGATCGGCGACCCGGAGGCCACCATCGACAAGGGCTTCGCCACCGCCCACGAGAGCTCCAAGGACACCGGCGACAACGCGGGTGAGGCCGAGAAGGTCACTTGGAAGGGCAGCCCGGAGACGGTCGAGCCGAACGGTCTCGACGGCGCCGTCATGAAGTGCCAGACGGCCTCGATCTCCGAGGGCACGACCGCGCTCGAGATGCCCATATGCGTGTGGGCCGACCACAGCACCTACGGCGTGGTCAACGGACTGGACCTGGCCGCGGCAGGCAAGGGGGGCAGCGGCGGCCTGGCCACGGACGACGTCGCCTCGTTCGCCGCCGAACTGCGCTCCGCGGCGCGGGTCAAGGCCTGAACCGTACGAACGCCGAAGGGGCCCCGGGTCGACCGGGGCCCCTTCGCGTTGCCGCCGCTGCGGCGGTTACGCCGTCTTCTGCTCGCCCGGGCCCCGGCCGCGGGCGTCGCGCGGGATCAGGGTCGGGTTGACGTTGGAGAGGACCACGTCGGCCGTGATGACCACGCGGGCGACGTCCTTGCGGGACGGGACCTCGTACATCACGCCCTGGAGGACCTCCTCCATGATGGCGCGCAGGCCGCGGGCGCCGGTCTGGCGGAGGATGGCCTGGTCGGCGATGGCCTCCAGCGCCTCGCGCTCGAAGTCCAGCTCCACACCGTCGAGTTCGAAGAGGCGCTGGTACTGCTTGACGAGTGCGTTGCGCGGCTCGACCAGGATCTGGAGCAGGGCCTCGCGGTCGAGGTTGTGGACCGAGGTGATGACGGGGAGCCGGCCGATGAACTCGGGGATCATGCCGAACTTGACCAGGTCCTCCGGCATGACCTCCTCGAACTGGTCCTTGGACTCCCGCTCCTGCTTGGAGATGATCGTCGCGCCGAAACCGATGCCCTTGGCTCCCGCCCGGCCCTCGATGATCTTCTCCAGTCCGGCGAAGGCGCCGCCCACGATGAACAGCACGTTCGTCGTGTCGATTTGGATGAACTCCTGGTGCGGGTGCTTGCGGCCGCCCTGCGGCGGGACCGAGGCCGTGGTGCCCTCGAGGATCTTCAGCAGGGCCTGCTGCACGCCCTCACCGCTGACGTCACGGGTGATCGACGGGTTTTCACTCTTCCGGGCGACCTTGTCGATCTCATCGATGTAGATGATCCCGGTCTCGGCCTTCTTGACGTCGTAGTCGGCCGCCTGGATCAGCTTCAGCAGGATGTTCTCGACGTCCTCACCGACGTACCCCGCCTCCGTGAGCGCCGTGGCGTCGGCGATCGCGAACGGGACGTTCAGCATGCGGGCGAGGGTCTGGGCCAGCAGGGTCTTGCCGGAGCCGGTGGGGCCCAGCAGGAGGATGTTGGACTTCGCCAGCTCGATGGCGTCGTCACGGCCCTGGGCGCCGCCGTTCTCGCCGGCCTGGACGCGCTTGTAGTGGTTGTACACGGCGACGGAGAGGGCCTTCTTGGCCGCCTCCTGCCCCACCACGTACCCCTCGAGGAACTCGTAGATCTCGCGGGGCTTGGGAAGCTCCTCCCAGCGGACCTCGCTGGTCTCGGCGAGCTCTTCCTCGATGATCTCGTTGCAGAGATCGATGCACTCGTCGCAGATGTACACACCGGGCCCTGCGATGAGCTTCTTGACCTGCTTCTGGCTCTTGCCGCAGAACGAGCACTTGAGCAGATCGCCGCCGTCACCGATGCGTGCCACGGTGTGCTTCCCCTTCGCCTGGGAGACGCGGACGCGGGCGTCCGGCGGCTCCTGGTGCTGCCTTATGTCCGACGGTACCTTGCCTGGCCCCCCGTTCGGGCCCCCCTTGGCACGGTTCACTTTGACGTGGACCGTGCCAAACCGTGCCAAGGGGCGGCAGACGTCACTCCCCGCCCCGCGTCAGCGCAGGCTGGAGTTGTCCATCTTCCGGGTGGTGATGATCTGGTCGATCAGGCCGTACTCCAGCGCGTCCTCGGCCGTGAGGATCTTGTCGCGCTCGATGTCCTCGCGGATCTTGTCGAGCGGCCGGGTGGAGTGCTTGGCCAGCATCTCCTCCAGCTGGCTCCGCATCCGGAGGATCTCGTTGGCGGCGATCTCCAGGTCGGAGACCTGACCGCGGCCGGTCTCGCTGTACGGCTGGTGGATCAGCACGCGCGCGTTCGGCAGCGCCATGCGCTTGCCGGGCGTGCCGGCGGCCAGCAGGACGGCGGCGGCGGAGGCCGCCTGGCCCATGCAGACCGTCTGGATGTCCGGCTTCACGTACTGCATCGTGTCGTAGATCGCCGTGAGCGCGGTGAAGGAGCCGCCGGGGCTGTTGATGTAGACCGAGATGTCCCGGTCGGGGTCCATCGACTCCAGGCACAGCAGCTGCGCCATGACGTCGTTGGCGGAGGCGTCGTCGATCTGGACGCCGAGGAAGATCACGCGCTCCTCGAAGAGCTTCGCGTACGGGTCGTACTCGCGGATGCCCTGGGAGGTGCGCTCGACGAAGCGCGGGATGACGTAGCGGGACTCGGCCGAGGGGCCGGTGTACCGGCTCTCGGAGGCGGCGGGCGTGCGGTCGTACAGGCCGCTGCCGGGGAAGCTGTTCACGGTGTCTCCTGAAAGGGGCTGAGGCGGTCGGCTGGGGCTGCTGGGGCTTTCCACCGGGCCCGGGGGCCGGTGGGGCGTTCACGGGGCCGCGAGGGCTCCCGTGCGGCCGCTCAGGCCCCGGTGCCGCCGCCGCCCGGCATACCGGCGGCCGTGGCGATCACGTCGTCGATGAGGCCGTACTCCTTGGCCTCGAAGGCGTCGAACCAGCGGTCACGGTCGGAGTCACGGGTGATCTGCTCGACCGTCTGGCCGGTGTGCTGGGACGTCAGCTCGGCCATGCGCTTCTTGGTGTGCAGCAGTCGCTCGGCGTGGATCTTGATGTCCGAGGCCGAGCCGGCGAGACCGGCGGACGGCTGGTGGATCAGGATCTCGGCGTTCGGCAGCGCGAAGCGCTTGCCGGGGGTGCCGGCGCTCAGCAGGAACTGGCCCATGGAGGCCGCCAGGCCCATGGCGATCGTCACCACGTCGTTCTTGATGTACTGCATGGTGTCGTAGATCGCCATGCCGGCCGTGATGGAGCCGCCGGGGCTGTTGATGTACAGGTAGATGTCCTTGTCCGGGTCGGAGGCAAGGAGCAGCAGCTGTGCGGTGATCTTGTTGGCAATGTCGTCGTCGACCGGCTGGCCGAGGAAGATGATCCGCTCGCCGAGCAGCCGGTTGTAGACCTGGTCGCCGAGGCCACCACCGATGGAGGGCTCGCCGGCGGCTGAGGGCATCAGATTCGTCACGTATCCACCTGCTCGTCTTACGACGGCGCCGGGCCGTCTCACGTGTCCCTACGGGGGCGGAGCCGTATTCGGTGACTCACGTCCCCTGGTATTCAAGGACCCTAACGCGGTGACTCCGCCAGGGAATCCCGGTAACGGGAGTGTTCGCCGGGGGCGTAGAGGGGTGTACTCCGCGGGGAGCGCCGTTCGCCTTTCCGGCGGGGGGCCACTGGTCCGTGGGCGGCTGCGGCCCGGTGGGGGCCGGCCGCGCCCGCGCGGCGGAGCCGCACGTCGATGCCGCCCCGCGCCCCTGAGGGCAGGCGACGGGCCCCGGGTCACAACGTACCCGGGGCCCGTTTCACACGCTCGTCAGAGGTGACGCGAGGGTCAGCCCTCGGTCTTCTCCTCGGCCGACTCGGCCTTCTCCTCGGCCGGCTCGGTGGCGGTCTCGGCGGTCTCCGCCTCGTCCGTCTCCTCCTCGTCCTCGAGGTCGACGATCTCGCCGTTGGTGTCCTTGACCGTGGCCTTCTCGACCACGGCGGCCAGGGCCTTGCCGCGGGCGACCTCGCCGACGAGGAGCGGGACCTGGCCCTGCTCGACGACGGCCTGGGCGAACTGGTCGGGGGACATTCCGGAGGAGGCGGCGCGCCGCATGAGGTGCTCGGTGAGCTCCTCCTGGTTGACGTTGAGCTTCTCCTGCTTGACGAGCTCGTCGAGCACGAACTGGGTCTTGATGCCCTTGACCGCGGCCTCGCGGGTCTCGGTCTCGAACTCCTCCTCGGTCTTGCCCTGGATCTCCAGGTACTTCGCGAGGTCGAGGCCCATCTGGCCGAGCTGGTGGTGCTCGAGGTTGTGCTTGCGGGTGTTGATCTCGTCCTCGAGCAGCTTCTCGGGGACCGGGACCTCGACCAGCTCGAGCAGCTTCTCCAGGACGCGCTCCTGGGCCTGCGTGGCCTGGTCGTACTCCTTCATGTTCTCCAGGCGCTTGCGGCTGTCCGCCTTCAGCTCCTCGAGGGTGTCGAACTCGGACGCGAGCTGGGCGAACTCGTCGTCCAGCTCCGGCAGCTCACGGGCGGCGACCTGGGACACCTTGACGGTGACCTCGGCCTCCTTGCCGGCCGCCGAACCGCCCTTGAGCTCGGAGGTGAAGGTGGCCTCGCCACCGGCCTCCAGGCCCTTCACGGCGTCGTCGATGCCGTCCAGCAGCTCGCCGGAGCCGATCGTGTACGACACGCCGTTCGCGACGCCGTCCTCGAGGACCTCGCCGTCGACCTTGGCCTCCAGGTCGATGGTGACGACGTCGCCCTCCTCGGCGGCGCGCTCCACCGGGGAGGTGGAGGCGAAGCGCTCGCGGAGCTGCTCGACCGACTTCTCGACGTCCTCGTCGGTGACCTCGACGGCGTCGACCTCGACCTCGATGCCGGAGTAGTCCGGGATCTCGATGGTCGGGCGGATGTCGACCTCGGCGGTGAAGTTCAGCGTCTCGCCGTCCTTCAGCTCCGTGATGTCGACCTCGGGCTGGCCCAGCGGGCTCAGCTCGGCGTTGTTGACGGCGTCGGTGTAGAACTTCGGGAGGGCGTCGTTGACGGCCTCCTCCAGCACCGCACCGCGGCCGAAGCGCTGGTCGATGACCCGGGCCGGGACCTTGCCCTTGCGGAAGCCCTTCACCGTGACCTGCTGGTTGATCTTCTTGTACGCCGCGTCGAGGCTGTCCTTGAGCTCCTCGAAGGGCACCTCGACAGTGAGCCGAACCCGGGTCGGGTTCAGGGTCTCCACGGCGCTCTTCACGGTTCGGTCTCCTTGTGGCTGACTTCTCGGGTTCTGCCGGGACCAGAGGGGTCCGGCCGATTCGCCGCCCGGAGGACGTCAGAGACACACGGGCGTGCAGCTTGCATAGTAACGGCAGCGGCTACGGCACCCAAAAGGCGATCACCGGTGCATGAGCAGGTGGCTGGTCGGGGTGGCGGGATTTGAACCCACGGCCTTCCGCTCCCAAAGCGGACGCGCTACCAAGCTGCGCCACACCCCGTCTGGTGCGACACGTAGGGTACATGCACCCGGGCGAAACGGCCGCCGCGTTTCGCGGGCGCGGTGCGGCGCCGGGGGCGGTCCGGAAACGGGGTGTGCAACGGGGGCCCACGACCCGCTACGATGCCTGTCAGTGCCGCAGTCACCGACGCGCGGCGCGCTTCGTGCGGGCGTAGCTCAATGGTAGAGCCCTAGTCTTCCAAACTAGCTACGCGGGTTCGATTCCCGTCGCCCGCTCTTCACGGCTCAGGGCCGGGCCGGAGGATCATTCCTCCGGCCCGGCCCTGATCGCGCGGGCCCGGCGGGTGCGGAAGAGGGCACCGTGAGCGCCCGGGGCGGGACGGTCTGCGACCTCGGTGAGGGTGACGGGCGCGGTCCTCGGTGCGATCGGCACGGCCACCGGGACGGCGGGGCCGGCCCGTGCCGTCGGCGGTCGGGGTTCCGGCGCCCCTCAGAAGCTGATCGAGTTGATCATCTCGGCTATCGAGTCCAGGAACCGCTGGATGTCGTCGGCCATGCCGGTGGAGGCGAGGAAGAAGCCGAAGAGGACGGCGACGATCGCCGGCCCGGCCTTGATGGAGCCGCTTCTCATCAGCACCACCAGGATGATCGCCAACAGCAGCACGACGGACAGTGAAATGGCCACAACTGATCACACCCTCGGTCGGTTCCGCTTCCCCGGCCCGGGCGACGCGACCCCGCGCACCCCGCCAGAACCATCGTGCCACCAACACGGCCGCCCTATGCGGCGGCTGACGCATCATCCGTCCCGGCGCGGCCGGACCCGCCCGCGCGCGGCCGTCCGCGCGGGCCAACGGCGGTGCGTCATACGGCAATTCGAAAGAACACCCGCGCAGGGAATTCAACCGGATCATTTCCGTCTCCACACAATGCGTTCGCAGCCAATTCGAATTGCCGCCGCAGATGTTCCGGCGGACCTTCCCGCAATGCCGGAAAGACGCACCGAAGCTGGACATATCACCGGTGTCGCCTGCCGGTCTCATGCAGGACTCAGTCCGGAATAATCATGACAAGGGCGGCCCGCGCGACGATCAAGTTCCCTCTGCGCACGGAGTGTCGGCCGTCACGCCGACCACGTCGCACACTTTCCCCGATCCGGGGTATCCGAGCCCAATACCAGGAACGACGTCGGACGTTTTACGAAATCCCGCGGACAACGCTAGGGTGCCTCAGATGTTCCACGCTGCCTCGTCCCCCGCAAGCGCAGCGAGCTCACCGATCGACTTCCCGAGTCCCCGCCGGGAGGGTCAGTGACGAACTCGCAGCGACCGTACGGCAACCGCAGAACGCCGCTCCCCCCGGCACGGTCTCCGGCACCCGGAGTACCGAGTCCGCGCACGGGGAACCGGCGCGGTGACCGGCCGGCGCCGTCCGGCGGACAGCGCGACGCGTTCTTCGACAACGCCAAGTACCTGGCGATCGTGCTGGTGGCGGTCGGTCACGCCTGGGAGCCCCTCAAGGGCGACAGCCGGGTCCTGGAGGCGGCGTACACGGTCGTGTACTCGTTCCACATGCCGGCCTTCATCATCATCTCCGGCTTCTTCTCGCGCAGTTTCGACATGCGGCCCGACCGGCTGCGCCGGCTGATCACCGGCGTCGCCGTGCCGTACATCGTGTTCGAGACCGCCTATCCCCTGTTCAGGCGGGTCGTCGACGACGCCCCGGAGCAGGAGATCAGCCTGCTCGACCCCTGGTACCTGACCTGGTTCCTGGTCGCGCTGTTCGTGTGGCGGCTGACCACGCCGATCTGGAACACGGTACGGCACCCGCTGCCGCTGGCCCTCGGCATCGCCGTGCTGGCCAGTGTCACCCCGGGGATCGGCGACGATCTCGACCTGCAGCGCGTGCTGCAGTTCCTGCCGTACTTCGTGCTCGGCCTGTGCATGAAGCCGGAGCACTTCCACCTGGTGCGCCGCCGGTCGGTGCGGATCGCGGCGGTGCCGGTGTTCGCGGCGGCGCTGGCCTTCGGCTGGTGGGCGGTGCCGCGGATGAACACCGCCTGGTTCTACCACCGTGACGCCGCGCAGGAGCTGGGCGCGCCGTGGTGGGCCGGCCCGGTCATGGTGTTCGCGTTGTTCGGCTGCTCGCTGCTGCTGACCGCGTGCTTCTTCGCCTGGGTGCCGGGCCGCCACCTGTGGTTCACGGCGCTCGGCGCGGGCACCCTGTACGGCTATCTGCTGCACGGCTTCGTGGTGAAGGCCGGCGACTACCGGGGCTGGTTCGACCACTCCGTGCTGCACCGGCCGCTCGGCGAGATCGCGGTGAGCGTCCTGGCGGCGGTCGTGGTGACGCTGCTGTGCACCGCTCCCGTGCGGCGGGTGTTCCGGTTCGCGATGGAGCCGAGGATGGAGTGGGCGTTCAAGCGGGACGCCGCCGAACTGGCCCGCGAACGCGAGCGGCGGCAGCAGGCGGAGACCCGCGAGAAGGTCCCCGCCTAGGAGTTCCCCTCCTCCGCCACGAGACCGAGGAGTGCGCGCATCCGCGCGTACTTCCCGGTCAGCCGGGTGCGGGTCGGCCCGTCCAGTACGGCGAGGCGGGCCGGGTCGGCGTTGTGCGCCAGGTCCGCCTCCTTCACCAGCAGCGCGCCGGGGGTGGCGAGGATCCGGGCCGCGTACGCCTCGGGGGACTCCCCGGGCCGCTTGGTGACCGCGAGGACGATGTCCTTGGTCCGCCGGGTCAGTGCGGCCTCCTCCAGCCGGCGCCGTGACAGCCTGCCGTCCTCGACGGCGTCGTGCAGCCAGGCCGCCGCGATCTGCTCCTCGTCGCCGCCGCGCGCCCGCACCCCCTCGGCGACGGCCCGGAGGTGTTCGGCGTAGGGCCGGCCCGCCTTGTCGGTCTGGCCGGCGTGCGCGGCGCGGGCGATGGCCTCGACCTGGGCCGTGGTCATCGGCGCGGGCGGTGTCGTCTCGGTCACCCGCCCAGTGTGCACGGGTCAGCGGGGAGCGGCGGCCGTCGGACCCTCACGGCAGATGAGCAGCAGCGCACGGTCGTCGTTGACGTCCTTGGCGACCGCCTCGATGAGGTGCCAGGCGGCACCGTGGAAGCCGCCGGCGACGTAGCGGTCGGCCTCGCCGGTGAGGCGGTCGATGCCCTCCACGATGTCCCGGTCGGAGGTCTCCACCAGGCCGTCCGTGAACAGCATCAGCACGTCCCCGGAGCGCAGGGTGCCCTTCACCGAGTCGAACTGGGCGCCGTCGTACACGCCCAGCAGCGGGCCGTCGGCCGCCTTCTCCTCCCAGCGGCCGCTGCCCGCGCTGAGCTGGAGGCCCGGCGGGTGCCCCGCGGAGTAGAGCTCGTAGTCGCCGGAGTCCAGGTCGAGCACCAGGTGGATGGAGGTGGCGAAGCCCTCGTCCCAGTCCTGGCGCAGCAGGTAGCCGTTGGCGGCCGGCAGGAAGGCGTGCGGCGGGAGGCTGCCGAGGAGGCCGCCGAAGGCGCCGGAGAGCAGCAGGGCGCGCGAGGCGGCGTCCATGCCCTTGCCGGAGACGTCGGTCAGCACGACCTCCAGGGTGCGCCCGCCGTTGGTGCGGGCCGCGACCACGAAGTCGCCCGAGAACGACTGTCCGCCGGCCGGGCGCAGGGCCATCTCGCGGTGCCAGCCGTCCGGGAGTTTCGGCAGCTTGCTCTGCACCCGGATGCGTTCGCGCAGGTCGAACAGCATGGTGCCGCCGCGCCGCCAGGGCACGCCGACCCGGCTGCGGAACTGGGCGACGAGCAGCCCGAAGAAGCCGCAGCCGGCGACGGTGAGGACCACGCCGGGGGTGACGCGGGCCGCGCCCTCGGTGTAGGGACCGAGCTGCACCGACTCCACGATCAGCGCCGTCGCCGCGGCGGCGTACAGGCCGAGCAGGCTCGCCGGGCGCAGCAGCAGGCCGCCGACGACGATCGGGAGGACCAGCGTGGCGGGTGCGCACCACACGGAGTTGGCGAGCGTCCCGGCCGTGATCAGCGGGACGGTGAGGAGCAGTCCGGCGAGTGCGACCCAGTCGGAGCCGTCCCCGCGGAAGTAGTCGACCGCGCTCCGGCGCATGCCGACGCGGGCCCGGTGCCACTGCTTCTTCAACCGGGCCGTGAACGTCTCGGCTTCCGCGCGCCGCTCTCGTCCTGCTGCCATTAGTTCGGGACCCTATCCATCAGACCGGCCACTTGGCACGGGAGGTCCTGGTTGTCCCCTTGTCGGGGCCGACTTCACAGTCAACTTCACAGTCAACTTCACCGGACGCCGTCGTGGGGCCGCCAGCGGAAAATTGCCTCGCTCGTCCCGTACCGCCCTGGTAGGCATGGCTCATGGCGAACGAACAGGCGGACCTCGCAACCGGACTTCGAGTGCTGCATCCGGACGATTGGGACAAGTGGTACGCGAACCTGATCCGTGCGTTCGGCGGCGCCGAGGAGGCGGACGAGGAGCGCGAACTGTGGAACTCGCTCACCGAGTACGACCGTTTCCTGGGCGTCTGGGACGGTGACGCGTGCGTGGGGACGGCGGGAGCGTTCTCGTTCCGGCTGACCGTCCCCGGCGGTGAGTCCGTTCCGGCCGCGGGCATCACGGGGGTCAGCGTGGCCGCCACGCACCGGCGGCGCGGCATGCTGCGGACGATGATGCGGCGCCAGCTGGACGACATCCGGTCCTGGGGCGAGCCGCTGGCGGTGCTCACCGCGTCGGAGCCCGCGATCTACGGCCGGTTCGGGTACGGGGCGGCCGCCTTCCAGCTGAACGCCGAGATCGACACGAGCCGTACGCGTCTGTCGGTCCCGCCGGGCACGGACGACGTACGGGTGCGGTACGCGGCCCCCGCCGACGTGCTCGACGCGTGCGAGGCGGTGTACGCCCGGCTCGTGCCGGGCCGGCCGGGGATGCTCGCGCGCCGGCCCGGCTGGGAGCGGCTGGGGACGCTGGACCCGGCGAGCGGCCGGGACGGGGCGTCGCCGCTGCAGTGCGTCGTCGCCGAACGGGACGGCGAGACGGTCGGGTACGCGTGGTTCCGGGTGAAGGGGGAGTACGGTCCGGCGGGACACGAGGGCTCGGTGATCCTGAGCGCCCTGAGCGCGCTGGATCCGGCGGCGGACGCCGCGCTGTGGCGGTTCCTGTTCGGCGTCGACCTGACGTCGACGCTGGTGGCGCGCGGCCGGCCGGTCGACGAGGCGTGGCAGTACCTGGTGTCCGACATCCGCCGGTGCCGGCCGGAGATACGGGACTCGCTGTACGTACGGCTGGTCGACGTCGGGGCGGCGCTCCAGGCACGGACGTACCGGGCGCCGGTGGACGTCGTGTTCGAGGTGGAGGACGCCTTCTGCCCCTGGAACGCGGGGCGTTGGCGGCTGAGCGGGGACGCCAAGGGCGCGTCCTGCGAGCGTACGGAGGACCCGGCCGACCTCGCCCTGTCCGTACGGGAGCTGGGCGCGGCGTATCTGGGCGGGGTGGGCCTCACCGCGCTCGCGGCGGCCGGCCGGGTGGCGGAGCTGCGGCGGGGCACGCTGGCGGAGGCGTCCCTGGGGTTCGGGAGCGACCCGGCGCCGTGGCTGCCGCACGGGTTCTGAGCGCTCAGCGGCGCTGGCACCCCGGGCACCAGAACAGGTTGCGGGCGGCGAGATCGGCGGTGCGGATCTCGCCGCCACAGATGTGGCAGGGCAGGTGGGCCCTGCGGTAGACGTACACCTCGCCGCCGTGGTCGTCGACGCGCGGCGGGCGGCCCATGGCCTCCGGGGTGTGTTCGGGGCGGACGGTGTCGATGCGGTTGTCGCGCACGCCCTCGCGCATCAGCGCGACGAGGTCGGCCCAGACCGCGTCCCACTCGGCCGGGGTGATGTCCCGGCCCGCGCGGTAGGGGTCGATCCCGTGCCGGAAGAGGACCTCGGCGCGGTAGACGTTGCCCACGCCCGCGATGACCTTCTGGTCCATGAGGAGGGCGGCGATCGTCGTACGGCTGCGGCCGATCCTGCGGTACGCGAGCGCCGGGTCGGCGTCCGGGCGGAGCGGGTCGGGGCCGAGGCGGTCGTGGACCGCCCGCTTCTCGCCGTCCGTGATCAGGGCGCAGGTGGTGGGGCCGCGCAGATCGACGTACGACAGGTCGTCGGCGAGGCGGAGCCGGACGGTGTCCGTGGGCGGCGGCGCCGGGGCCGGGCCGAAGGTGACCTTGCCGAAGAGGCCGAGGTGGATGTGGACCCACTCGGCGGGCTCGGCGTCGCCGAAGCCGAGGAACAGGTGTTTTCCGTGGGCGTCGGTGGTGTGCAGCGGCGTGCGGTCGAGGAGGGCGGCGGCGTCGGCGAACTTGCCCTGGGGGCTGGTGACGCGGAGGGGGGTGCCGGCCCGGAAGGCCGCGGCGTAGTCCTCGGCCAGCCGATGGATCGTGTGACCCTCGGGCACGGGTCGGTCCCCCTCGCTCGTTCCTCTTCCGCTGCGTCCCGCTCGCCCGCTACTGCTGCGGGTGGTGGGCCGGGATCGGCGGGAGGCCGCCGCCGGTCTCGTAGGCGGCGAGCATGTCGATCCGGCGGATGTGGCGCTCGTCGCCGGAGAACGGGGTGCTCAGGAAGGTCTCGACGAACTTCGTCGCCTCGTCCCGGGTGTGCATGCGCGCGCCCACCGCGACCACGTTGGCGTTGTTGTGCTGGCGGCCCAGGGCCGCCGTCTCCTCGCTCCACGCCAGGGCCGCCCGTACGCCCTCGACCTTGTTCGCGGCGATCTGCTCGCCGTTGCCGGAGCCGCCGATCACGATGCCGAGGGCGCCCTCGTCCGCGGCGGTCCGCTCGGCGGCGCGGAGGCAGAAGGGCGGGTAGTCGTCCTGGGCGTCGTAGATGTGCGGGCCGCAGTCGACGGGCTCGTGGCCCGCCGCCTCGAGCCATTCGACGAGGTGGTTCTTGAGTTCGTAGCCCGCATGGTCCGAGCCGAGATACACGCGCATGGTCCGAGTGTGACACGGGGGTTCACGGGAAGGCGCGCCGGGTGCCGCAGCCGAAAACGTGAGGAGAATTACAGAACCTCAGGAAAAGCTCAAGTAACAATATGGATTCGAAGGTTCCCCAATTCGATGGCCTCCGTTTCACTGGTCCGGCCCGTAGACCCGTACGGAGTACAGCTCCCCCCACGGCGCAAAGGAAATCTCTTCCATGACCTCGCAGCCGACCCTGAGAACAGCCGGAAGCGGCCCCGGAGACCCCGGAGAGTCCGGCAGCAGCCCCTCGGAACACGATTCCGGGCTTCAGGCCGGGCTCAAGAACCGCCATCTGTCGATGATCGCCATCGGCGGTGTCATCGGCGCCGGCCTCTTCGTCGGCTCCAGCTCCGGCATCGCGACCGCCGGCCCCGGCATCCTCCTGTCGTACGCCCTCGTCGGCACGCTCGTGGTGCTGGTGATGCGGATGCTCGGCGAGATGTCCGCGGCCAACCCGACGTCCGGGTCCTTCTCCGCGCACGCCGACCGGGCGCTCGGTCCCTGGGCCGGGTTCACGATCGGCTGGCTCTACTGGTTCTTCTGGGTCGTCGTCCTCGCGGTCGAGGCGACCGCCGGTGCCGCGATCCTCGAGGGGTGGATACCGGCCGTTCCGCAGTGGGGCTGGGCGCTCATCGTGATGGTGGTGCTGACCGCCACCAACCTGGTGTCCGTCGGCTCCTACGGCGAGTTCGAGTTCTGGTTCGCCGGAATCAAGGTCGTCGCCATCGCCGCGTTCATCGTCGTCGGCGGGCTGGCCGTCTTCGGTGTGCTGCCCGGTGTCGACAGCGACCAGGCCGGCCTCGCCAACCTCACCGACCACGGCGGCTTCCTGCCCAACGGCGCCGGCGCGATCCTCACCGGCATCCTGCTCGTCGTCTTCTCCTTCATGGGCAGCGAGATCGCCACCCTGGCCGCCGGCGAGTCGGAGGACCCGCAGCGGGCCGTCACCAAGGCCACCAACAGCATCATCTGGCGGATCGGCGTCTTCTACCTCGGCTCGATCCTCGTCGTGGTCTGCCTGCTGCCGTGGGACAGCGAGTCCATCACCGAGGACGGCTCCTACGTCGCCGCCCTGGACTCCCTCGGCATCGCGCACGCCGGTCAGATCATGAACTTCATCGTGCTGACGTCCGTGCTGTCCTGCCTCAACTCCGGGCTCTACACGGCCTCCCGGATGGCCTTCTCGCTCGGCCGGCGCGGGGACGCGCCGAAGGCGTTCGCCCGGACCACGGGCCGCGGTGTGCCGCGCACGGCGATCCTCGTGTCCGTGGTGTTCGGCTTCGTCGCCGTCTTCTTCAACTACAAGTTCCCGGACTCCGTCTTCCTCTTCCTCGTCAACTCCTCCGGAGCGGTCGCGCTGTTCGTGTGGCTGGTGATCTGCTTCTCGCAGCTGCGCATGCGGAAGATCATCCAGGCGGAGGCGCCGGAGAAGCTGGTCGTGCGGATGTGGCTGTACCCGTACCTGACGTGGGCCAGCGCCGCGCTGATCGTGTTCGTGCTCGGCTACATGCTCACCGACACCGAGCACAACGGGCGCACGACGGTGCTGCTGTCGCTGCTGGTCGCCGCGGTCGTGCTGGTCGTCGCCGTCGTCAAGCAGCGGATGGCCGGACGCCGCGCGGAGGACCGGGACGGGATCCCGGCCGGCTGAGGCACCCGTCCGTACGGCAGGAGGCTCGGCGGGGCGCCCTACGGCGCCCCGCCCGAACACCGCGTTCAGCTTCATCGTCGAAGAGCACACGTTTCTACGGCGGACCGGC